>NZ_CAXSQB010000033.1:30213-40597 GCF_964239415.1 Clostridium sp. ATCC BAA-442
GCCTCTCTGCCTGTCGAAAAGTTCTCGACAGGCAGAGAGCCTTTTTGAACCCTCGAAAAAGGTTCAAAAAGGCGTTTGATCGAACGCGAAAGGGAACCCTGACGGTTCCCTTTCACACTATTCCTCCCTCCGAAGCCTTCGGCAGGAAGGTTTATCGATCATCTCAAAGCCCGCCGGCGGAAGTTCCGCCGGCGGGCTCTCTGTTTGGTGTTTGGTTTTATTCCGCCTCCACGTCGTAGGGCTGGCGGCCAGCCGGGGCGCCGCCTCCTGCCAAGGCGCGGAACCGGGCCCGCGACTTCTTGATCTCGTCGTAGGCCTCGGCCACCGCCTCCTCGGTGCGGCGCAGGGCATCCTCGCAGTAGTCGTTGGCTGCCTTCCGCAGATCGCGGCTGCGCTCCTCCGCAGTGCGCATCAGCTCGTTTGCCTTCTGTTTGGTCTGGGCCAGCAGCTCGTCCTCCGACACCATCTGGCGTGCCTTCTCCTCCGCCTGCTTGCGGATGAGCTCCCCCTCCCGCTTGGCGGAGGCGATATACTCCGTCCGGGCAGCGATGAGCTTCTTGGCCTCGGCCAGCTCCATGGGGAACTGAGCCCGGATCTCGTCCAGCAGATCCAGGGCCTTGTCCCGTTCCAGAATACACTTGTCACTGCTCAGGGGCATGCTCTTGGCCTCGTCGATCATCTCAAAGAGCATATCCAGTAATTCTTCCACGCCGGTGGCCATCAGCCATCCCTCCTGCTGTCCATTTTTCGTTGTACGTCCCCGATGATCTCCCGGGGTACAAAGTCAGAGAGCTCCGCCCCATAGCGGGCCATCTCTTTGACCATGCTGGAGCTCACATAGGTGTATTTTGCGCTGGAGGGCAGGAACATGGTCTCCAGCCGGGGATTCAGCTTGCGGTTGATGAGCGCCATCTGCAGCTCGTTCTCGTAGTCGGACACCGCCCGCAGGCCCTTCACCAGAGTGCAGGCCCGCTTCTGGCGGGCGTACTCGGCGATGAGGGTGGAGGAACAATCCGCCTCCACGTTGGGCAGCTTGGCCACCACCCGGCGGATAAGCTCCACCCGCTCCTCCGGGGTAAACAGTCCCCGGTTGACCTTCTCCGAGTTGACCATGACGCACACGATCAGCTTGTCAAAGCACACGGCGGCCCGCTTGATGATGTTCAGGTGTCCCAGAGTGATGGGGTCGAAGCTGCCGGGATAGATGGCGGTCTTCATGTGGGCTTCACATCCTTAACTGTCGCACAGCCCGTCAGACCGCACGGTGGTACAGCGTGATCTTGATCTTGCCGTAGCGGTAATCCCGCCCCTTGGCATAGGGGGCGGCCAGCTCCGGAAGGGCGCTCTCCGCCGCACTTTCGCAGACTATTATACCATTTTCCGTCATAATGTCAATCTTGGCGATGGCCTCCAGGGCCTTTTCCAGCATCCCGGCGCCGTAGGGCGGGTCCAGGAACACCAGGTCGAATTTCTCCCGGCAGCCGGTGAGGAAGGCCAGGTAGTCCCCCTGCACCACCTTCCCCTGCTCCTCTAGCTTGGTGTGGGCCAGGTTGGCCCGGATGACCGCGGCGGCCTCCTTCCGCACGTCCACAAAGGTGCAGGACGCCGCGCCCCGGGACAGGGCCTCGATGCCCATCTGGCCAGTACCGCCGAAGAGATCCAGCACTCGCCGGCCCTCTACGTCAAACTGCACGATGTTGAAGACCGACTCCTTCACCTTGTCGGTGGTGGGCCGGGTCTCCAGCCCGGGCAGCTCTTTGAGCCGCATCCCCCGGGCCGTTCCGGTAATCACTCGCATGATGGTTCCTCCCCTTTCTGATGGAAAAAGTCATAGACCGCCCGGGCGGTGTTTTTGGGCACTGCATCCTCCAGCTCCGCCAGGGTGGCCGATTTGATATTTTTGATGCTCTTAAACGCCTTGAGCAGCTCAGCCCGCCGCTTCTCCCCCACGCCGGGGATCTGGTCGAGCACCGAGCCGCGCACCCGCTGGTTCTGCTGCTGGCGGTGGAACTCGATGGCAAAGCGGTGGGTCTCCTCCTGGATCTGGCCGATGAGGGAGAAGATGGCCTGGTTTCCCTGGATGCCGATCTCCTTTCCCTCGGGGGTGACCAGGGCGCGGGTGCGGTGGCGGTCGTCCTTCACCATGCCGAAGATGGGAATACGCAGGCCCAGGCTCTCCAGCACCCGCACCGCCACATTGGCGTGGTTGACGCCGCCGTCGATGAGGAGCAGGTCTGGCTTGTCGGAAAACTTCTCGTCCCCGTCGAGATAGCGCTGGAAGCGCCGCGTCAGCACCTGCTCCATGGAGGCATAGTCGTCGGGGCCGTCCATGTCCTTCAGCTTGAAGCGGCGATAGTCCCGCTTGAGGGGCTTTGCGTTGACGTACACCACCATGGAGGCCACGATGTCGTCGGCGCCCTGGTTGGAGATGTCGTAGGACTCGATGCGCCGGGGGGGCGCGTCCAGATCCAGCATCCGGCCCAGCAGCTCCATCAGCTTGCTCTGCCGCTCCTCCCGGGTGGTCCAGCGCTCCACCTCCTCCACCGCGTTTTTGTTGGCCAGGCGGATGAGATCCATCTTGGCCCCCCGCTGGGGGGTGACCAGCTCCACCCTGTGCCCCGCCTGCTCGGACAAAAGGCGCATCAGGGGCACCGCGTCCTCCAGCTCGCAGGGCAGGAGGATCTGCCGGGGCAGGCGGCCCCGGCCGCCGTAGTACTGCCCCACCAGGGCGGAGAGGATGTCCGCCCTGTCCTCCTCCATGGGTGTCTCGATGAGCTCCCAGTCCTTGGCCGCCAGCTCGCCCTCCACATAGTGGAGCACCACAAAGCAGCTCCGGGTGGCCTCCCCCTTGTGGAAGCCCACCACGTCGGTGTCCGCCAGGGAGCCCGCCACCACCTTCTGCCGCTTGCCCAGCAGCTCGATGGCCTTGAAGCGGTCCCGCAGCTCGGCGGCCTTCTCGAAGCGCAGCTCCTCCGCCGCCTGCTCCATCTCGGCCAACAGCTCCTCCCCCACCTCCTTGAACTGCCCCTCCAGCAGGCGCACCGCCTGGTCGATGGCCTCCCGGTAGCGGGTCTGATCCATCTCCTTCCGGCAGTAGCCGTCACACTGGCCCATGTGGTAATTCAGGCAGGGCCGCTCCTTTCCGATGTCTCGGGGGAACTTCCGGCTGCACGAGGGCAGCTTCAGGGCGACGCGCAGGGCGTCGATGATATTCTGGGTGCTCCCCCGGCTGCCGTAGGGGCCGAAGTACCGCGCCCCGTCCTCCGCCGCCCGGTTGGCCAGGGAGAAGCGGGGGTAGGGCTCCTTCACCGTCAGGCGGATGTAGGGGTAGCCCTTGTCGTCCTTGAGCAGGATGTTGTAGTGGGGCTGGTGGCGCTTGATGAGGGAGTTCTCCAGAATCAGCGCCTCAAACTCCGAGTCGGCCACAATCACGTCGAAGTGGTCAATCTGGCTCACCATGGCCCGGGTCTTCTCCGTGTGGGAGGCTAGGTTGGCGAAGTACTGGCTCACCCGGTTCTTCAGCGCCTTGGCCTTGCCCACGTAGATGACCTCGTTTTTGGCGTCCTGCATGATATACACGCCCGGCTTCAGCGGCAGGGCATGCGCTTTTTCCTTGAGTTCGTCGAAAGTCATAATCGGGGCAGTATGCCCTCCTCTCTGCCTGGGTCTCTCATGCCCTGCCGCTGGACGCGGCAGCGTCCCGGGGCTTCGCGCCGTCCGAGCGTTTGGCCGCAGGCCAAACCTCGCCGCAGGCGGGATTCACTCCCGCCGAGGATGTCAAATCATCCTCCGGGGGCCCCAAACGAACCCGTTCGTTTGGGGAATGGGCATGGGCTTTTTCTTTTAATTCGTCAAAGGTCATGACTCGTAGGGGCCGATGCCCACATCGCCCCGCGTCCTCCTTTCCGCCAGATTTCTCATACCCTGCCGCTGGGCGCAGCGGCGTCCCCTAGGAGCCCCAAACGCCCCTCGTGCGTTTGGGAGAATGGGCATGGGCTTTTCTTTGCGTCTATCGAAGGAGGGGCACCGTAGGGGCCGATGCCCACATCGGCCCGCCGCCCCCTTCCACCGGGCTGGCACCGGCAGGCGCACACCGTGCGCCCCTACCGGACAGGCTTTGCGTTTTCCGCCCTTCTTATGCCGTACCGGCGGGCATATCTCTCCCGCAGGGCGGGCGGTCATAAAGGCCGCCCCTACGGGGCAGTCTCCTCCAGCATGGGATTATACATCATGATGGCGTGGTTCTCCGTGATGAATTCTTCCCCCAGCTCCGCGCCGTCCATACCCAGCACCCGGCGGAACAGGGTGTTGTGCCGGGTGAAGCCGCCCCAGTACTCCCCCCGGATCTCGTGCTCCTTCTCATAGACCTCGTACCGGCAGGTCTGGGGGCCGTCGGCCCGCCACTCCCCCTCCAGATGGGTGTCCGTCACCTGGAGCACCAGCCGCCAGGTGTCGGGGGTGTCGTTGCGCACCATGAGATCCATGTAGTTGTAGAAGCAGGTGGCCCCGCTGCCAAAGGGCTGGGTGCGGTTGGAGTCGGGAAACACGTCGTAGCCGTGCCGCCACCGCTCGGTGACGGTGAGGGGGGTGTGGAGGGTCATCCAGTAGAGCAGGTTGGTCATCTGGCACAGGCCGCCCCCCACGCCGGAGGCTACCCTGCCGTTGCGCAGAATCATCCCCTCCACATAGCCCCTCCGCCGGGTGGGCTTGCCTACGGCCCGCCAGAAGGAGAGGGTCTCCCCCGGCCGCAGGGTCAGGCCGTCCAGACGGGCCGCCGCCAAGCGCAGGTTGGTCACCTTGCTGCGCTGGAGGGCCATGTCCTCCCCCCGCAGCCTGCGCAGCAGGGGCGTGGCGTGCTCCGCCCGCAGATAGGGGCACTCCACCTCCGGCCGGGGCCGGGCAAACCGCAGGCCGCCGGTATGCCACAGCAGGCGGCGGCGCCAGCACAGGGCCAGCCCGCCCAGCCGCAGGCGCAGGGCGCTCCGCCGGATGGGCTCCGGAGTCATCTCCGCCTTCACAAGCCACACCTCCCGTCTATCAAAAAAAGCGCCGCAGACGCGGCGCTTTTTTCTCTCGCTCGTTCGCTTACTCGGAGAAGTTGGAGGAGATCAGCTCAATCAGAGCCTCCACCGCTTCTTTCTCGTCGGGGCCGTCTGCAATGAGGTTGATGGAAGTCCCCTTGACAATGCCCAGAGAGAGCACACCCAGCAGGCTCTTGGCGTTCACTCTGCGCTCGTCCTTCTCCACCCAAATGGAGCTCTTGAACTCGTTGGCTTTCTGGATGAAAAACGTGGCCGGTCTCGCATGCAGGCCGACCTGGTTGTTCACGACTGCCTCTTTCATATACATAGCGTTTTCCCCCCAAGATGCATTCGCATACTTCGTACTATAGAATATCAAATTTATCCCAAACCGTCAATGACAAAATACACAAATTAAGTTGAAGAAACTGGTTTGATTGACGAACCAGTTTACTCCTTCCCCTCTGGGGCACGAATGTCCGCAGATGGCAGACATTCCGCCTGCCGCAGCCTGGCGCTCGTTACGCCGTCCTCACGGCGCGGAGGCTTTCTGCGGAAAGCCTGTCGCTTCGCTCCAAAGCCGCGCCTTCCGTGGGGAAGCGATTCCCCCCGAAGGCCCCCCACGCGCTCCCGCGGGGGACGGGGGCTGCTCTACCGAAGCTCGGCGATGGTCACGCCATCCTCACGGCGCGGAGGCTTTCTGCGGAAAGCCTGTCGCTTCGCTCCAAAGCCGCGCCTTCCGGGGGGAATCGATTCCCCCCGGAGGCCCCCCACGCGCTCCCGCGGGGGACGGGGGCTGCTCTACCGAAGCTCGGCGATGGTCACACCATCCTCGCCTTCGCCGTAGCGGCCGGGGCGGAAGGACTTGACGTAGCGGCTGCGCTTGAGGTGCTCCCGCACTGCCTTGCGCACCGCGCCGGTGCCCTTGCCGTGGATGATACGCACCTCGTTGAGCTTGCCCAGCACCGCGTTGTCCAGGAAGAGATCCAATGCGCCGATGGCCTCATCGGTCATCATACCCCGGAGATCCACCTCTGGCGAGGCCCCCAGGGTGCGCAGCTTGTGCTCCGCCCGGGCCACCACCTTCTTGGCGGACTGCTGGGTCTCCCCCTCTACCACGCGCACCTCCTCCTGCCTGGCGGTGATCTTCAGAATCCCCGCCTGGAGCTGGAGGGAGCCGTCCTTGTTGACCGACAGGACGGTGGCCTGGGTGCCCATCTTCACCAGCTCCACCGTGTCGCCCGCCCGGGCTGGCCGGGTGGGAGGCGGGGCCGGCTCCTCCGGCCGGGCCCCCAGCTTCCCCTCCGCCTCGTTGAGGCTGCGGCGCAGGGCGGCCCGCTCGTCGTTGACCCGCTGCCAGTCTTCCTCTTTCCGCTGGCGGCGGCGCATGTCGTTGAGCTCCTTGAATACCTGGTCGGCGGTGTCCCTGGCCTCGTCCAGAATGGCCCGGGCCTCCGCCTGGGCCTTCTCCACCGCCTTGGCCCGCTCGGCCTCCATCTTGGCCTTGTACTCCCGGGAGGCCTTGGCCGTCTCCTCCATCTCCCGCCGGAGCCGGGCGGCGGCCTCCTTCTCCCGCTCCATCTCCTGGCGCTGCTCGTCCAGTTGGGTGAGCACGTCCTCGAAGCGCACGTTCTCCGCGTCAATGCGGGCGGCGGCCTTCTGGATGATGGACTTGGGCAGGCCCAGCCGCTCCGAGATGGCAAAGGCGTTGGACTTGCCGGGGATGCCGATGAGCAGGCGGTAGGTGGGGGCCAGGGAGTCCACGTTGAACTCGCAGGAGGCGTTCTCTACCCCCGGCGTGGTCATGGCGTACACCTTCAGCTCGGCGTAGTGGGTGGTGGCGGCCACCAGGGCCCCCATCTCCCGGGCGCTCTCGATGATGGCGGCGGCCAGGGCCGCGCCCTCGATGGGGTCGGTGCCCGCCCCCAGCTCGTCAAAGAGGATCAGCGTCTCGTCGTCCGCCTCCCCGAGAATGCCCACAATGTTCACCATGTGGGAGGAAAATGTGGACAAACTCTGGGCGATGGACTGCTCGTCGCCCACGTCGGCCAGCACCCGGCGGAACACCTTTACCCGGCTGTCGTCGGAGACGGGGATATGCAGGCCGCACTGGGCCATGAGGGTGAGCAGGCCGATGGTCTTGATGGTCACCGTCTTTCCGCCGGTATTGGGGCCGGTGATTACCAGGGTGTCGAAGTCCTCCCCCAGCATCAGGTCGTTGGCCACCGCCCTGTCCGGATCCAGCAGGGGGTGGCGGGCCTTCCGCAGGTACAGGCCGCGCTCCACGATTCTGGGGGCGCAGGCCCGCATCCGGTAGGCCAGCTTGGCCCGGGCGAAGATCACATCCAGAAGGATGAGCAGATCGTAGTCCTGAGTGATATCGTCCTTGAACTGTGCGCACTCGGCGGACAGCTCCGCAAGGATGCGCTCAATCTCCTTCTCCTCCCTGGCCTGGAGCTCCTTGAGTTCGTTGTTGGCCTTCACCACCCCCATGGGCTCTATGAAGAAGGTGGCCCCGGAGGAGGACACGTCGTGCACCAGGCCGGGCACGTCGTTCTTGTGCTCCGACTTGACGGGCACCACGAAGCGGTCGTTGCGCTGGGTGATGATGGCCTCCTGGAGATATTTTGCCTGGTTGGAGGAGAGGAGCTTGTTGAGGATGTCCCGCACCTTGGAGGCGGTGGCCCGGATATGCCGCCGGATGGAAGCCAGCTCGGGGCTGGCGGCGTCGGCGATCTCGTCCTCTCCCACGATGGAGCCGGTGATCTTGTCCTCCAGAAAGCGGTTGGCGGTCAGGGAGCGAAACAGGTGGTCGATGCAGGTCTTTTTCCGCTCGTCCCCCTCACCGTACTCCCTGGCGGAGCGGGCCGCCCGCAGCACCGCCGCGATGTCCAGCAGCTCCCGGGTGTTGAGCGCGCCCCCCATGTGGGCCCGCTGGAGGGAGGCCGCCACCGGCTTGACGCCGGAGAAGGAGGGGCTGCCCCGCAGGGCGCTCATGTCCACAGCGGCGCTGGTCTCATCCAGCGCCCGCTGGACATCGTCCGGGTCGGTCATGGGCCGCAGCGCCAGGCAGCGCTCCTTGCCCTCCTGGGTCACAGCCTGGCCGGCCAGGCGCTCAAGCACCTTGGGCAGTTCCAGAATCTGAATGGATTTTTCAAATAAATCGGTCATAACTCGTTTCCTTGCTGTTTGATTGCCGCGTTGTTCCGCGGAGCGCCGCGCCTGTGCCCAAAGATTCGCGCACCCGAAGCCCCCCAGGCGCATACCCTATGGGCAGGAGGGATCTTATGGAACAGAAACGGCTTGACTTATATACGTTCTCCGAGCATCAGCTCATATTACTCAATACCTGTATCAATGCGTGGCGGGGGAGCACCTTCTGGGCCCTCATGTATATGCAGAGCCGGCTGTTCCACGCGGAAAACGTGGACAGCATCTATCGGGAGCTGCAGGCCCAGCCCGCCCAGTACGACCAGATCATGGAGCGCTACTACGGCATCCAGCTCATCACCGGCACCGCAGCGGCAGGCTCTCCGCTCTACCGCTACTACGCCGCT
The DNA here is from genome assembly GCF_964239415.1 of Clostridium sp. ATCC BAA-442. NCBI lineage: Bacteria > Bacillati > Bacillota > Clostridia > Eubacteriales > Clostridiaceae > Clostridium > Clostridium sp. ATCC BAA-442. The sequence continues at coordinate 38,792 of NZ_CAXSQB010000033.1, forward strand.
TATCTGGACGCGCTGGACGCGCGGCAGCGCAGCCAGGCTGAGCGCATCCGCTGCCAGTGGCTGGACCTCAACCGGCTCACCGCCGCCCGGCTGTCCGCGCTCAACCCCCACTGGGACGCCAGTTTATGGAGCAGCATGTTTATCCACAATACCACCCTGCTCTGCGATGCCGCCGACCAGGATCTGCTGGGCAATTACCACGCCATCAGCGCGTCCTACCTGCTGCTGGACCAGCTCGCCTGCGAGATGGGCGAGTACATGAGTGTGGGGATCATCCGGCAGTTTCATATCTCCTAGTCCACGGGCCGCCCGCACTCTGAGCAGACTCCATCGTGGAGGGAGATCACCCCGCCGCAGGTGCAGAGCCACCGCCTCCGCTGCCCGGCCAGAAGGGCCTCCGCCTCTCCCGCGGCGGCCCGGCGTCCAGTCTCCGCCAGGCTGATCCCCCAACGCTTTTGATAGGTCTTTTCCAGCGCCGCCATAGACTTGCATGGAAACCGGGAACAGGCGGCGCAAAATGCCACGCCCCGCTCCGCCGCGCAAGCTTTCAGGGCGCAGTCCCGGCAGTGGGGCGGCTTGTTCGACGCGCCGCCCCTGCACCCGAGGCAGGCCCGCCGGGGAGTCAGGTGCCGGTAGCACACCTGGCAGTTCATTCCGCAGGGGGCCAGCAGCTCCGGCGGAATGGCGTCTGGCATGATCACAGCAGCTCACACCGCAGGGCGAGCACCGCCCGGCCGCCCACCTGAACCTTGACGCCGTCGCCCCCGTCCGTGAGACGGCTGAGGATCTCCGAGGGCTTGCCCATCTTCTCCCCCTGGACAAAGCGGTTCTCCGCCCCGGCGGCCGTCAGCCCCCGGCGGTACAGATAGTAGGTCAGCGCCCCGTTGGAGGTGCCGGTGGCCGCCTCCTCCGGGATGGCGTACAGGGGGGCGAAGTTGCGGCAGTGGGCCGCGGCGTCGGGGGTGCTGGGGCAGAACATGTGCACCCCCACCACGCCGTAGCGCTCCGACAGGCGGGTGACCTCCCCCTCGTTCTGCTCCGCCCGCTCCAGGGCGGCCAGATCCCGGACGGGCAGCAGGATGTCCAGCAGGCCGGTGCTCACCGCCTGGGCCTCCAGGCCCTCCGGCCGGTCGGCCAGGGACAGGCCGTAGGCGGCGTACAGCTCCGCCTGCTCCTCCTCCGAAAAGCTCCGGCCGTCGGCGGGGGGCGCCATGTCCATCCACACCGCGTCCGCGCCCACCTGGATGGACAGGTCTCCGGAGCGGGTGTGCAGGGCATACGTCCCCGGCCCGATGGCCCTCCTCTCCCGCAGGACGGTGAAGGAGGCGATGGTGGCGTGGCCGCAGAGGTCCACCTCCTCCGCGGGGGTGAAATAGCGGATGTGGAAGGAGCCCTCCCCCGTCCGGCGGACAAAGGCGGTCTCCGAGTGCTTCAGCTCCCCGGCCAGGGCCCGCATGAACCCCTCCTCCGGGAAATCCGCCTCCCCCAGCAGGGCCACGCCGGCCTGATTGCCGGAGAAGCGCCGGGTGGTAAAGGCGTCCGCTACAAACAGTTCCATATTCAATTCCCCCATTGTTGATAAAAATCCAGGGTACGAAAGCCCCGGTCAAGCTGCGTGGTCAGAAATCGCTGGCAGACGTGGGACAGGCAGGACAGGTCCGCCCCCTCCAGCCGGAAGGAGAACAGGCGCTTGGGATCGCCGTAGACGATGTGGCGCATGGCCGCCAGGGCTCCCCCCTCCAGGGGGATGGCGGCCCCCTCCCCCGCCTCCGCCCGGCCGGCGGCGCAGCCGAGCCCCCCCTCGTT
>NZ_CAXSQB010000034.1:0-1464 GCF_964239415.1 Clostridium sp. ATCC BAA-442
AGTACGGACTGGGGGTTCTCCCGGCGATGGCGCGGGGGGCGGACGGCAAGCCTTACTTTCCGGGGGAGCCGGAGCTGCACTTCAATGTGAGCCACAGCGGGGGCCTGGCCCTCTGCGGCGCGGGGGAGGCCCCCCTGGGGGTGGACGTGGAGGTGCTGCGCCCCCGCCGCCCCGGGCTGGCGCGGTATGTGTGCTCGGAGGCGGAATCCGCCTGGCTGGAGCGGCAGGGCGGGGACTGGGGGGCGTTTTACACCCTCTGGACGTTGAAGGAGGCCAGGGTCAAATGCACCGGGGAGGGTCTGCGGCGGCCCCCCCGGGACATCGCCGTTCCTCTCCTCCGGCCGGGGGAGACGGGAGAGCTGGATGGGCTGGTCTTTTCCGCCTTTTCCGGCGAAACCTGGCGGGCGGCGGCCTGCTGCCCAACCCCTCAGGGCCCGTTGGAGCTCTTTGTTAGAAATTCTTAATGGCTTTTTAAGAATTCGAGCGAGGTTTTCTAAAGAATCCTCCTTTATACTGATATATGAAAAGGAGGGAACACCGTGAATATTCTGATTCTCACCGGAAAATTCGGCATGGGCCACTGGTCGGCCTCCCAGTCCCTGCGCCAGCAACTGCTGCGGGCGTTCCCCGGGGCGGAGGTGGAGGTGCTGGACTTCGTGGCGGAGGCCATGCCCAACGCCTCGGAGGCCATGTATAAGTGCTTCAACCTGCTGGTGACCCGTGGCAGCGGGCTGTTCAACCTCTACTACAAGCTGACCCAGGATCTGCCCGCCGACGCCCGCCCCCTGTTTGAGACTTTGTTCCTGGACAAACTGGAGGAGCTTGTCGCCGCCCGGCGGCCCGACGCGGTGATCGCCACCCACCCCCTCTGCGCCCGGATGGTGTCCCGCTGGAAGGGGGAGACGGGGAGCGCCCTGCCCCTCATCACCTGCGTCACCGACCTGTCCAGCCATTCCGAGTGGATTCACAAATACACCGACTGCTATCTGGTGGGCTCCAACGACATCCGCAGCCGCCTGGCCGCCAAGGGGGTAGACCGGGACATCATCTGCGTCACCGGCATCCCCGTCCGCTGCGAGTTCAAGCGGCCGGTGCGCCGCCGCCCGGGCCGGGAGCGCAACCTGCTCATCATGGGGGGCGGGCTGGGCCTGCTGCCCAAGCGGGACAGCTTTTATGAGGCGCTGGACGCCCTGCCCGGCGTCCACACCACCATCATCACCGGCAACAACCGCAAGCTCTACGACCGCCTGGCGGGCAAGTATGCCCACATCGAGGCGCTGGGCTTCACCGACCGGGTATACGACTACATGGCCCGGGCGGATCTGGTGCTCACCAAGCCCGGCGGCATTACCTTGTTTGAGACCATCTTCTCCGAGCTGCCCATCCTGGCGTGGGAGCCCTTTCTGGAGCAGGAGAAGAACAACGCCCGCTTCCTGGTGAAGCGGGGCGGGGGGGGGGGGGGGG
>NZ_CAXSQB010000034.1:1474-15033 GCF_964239415.1 Clostridium sp. ATCC BAA-442
TGGCCGCGTAGCGGCCAAGGAGCCCGAGGAGTGCCTGTCCGCCATTCGCGCGCTGATCTACGACGACGAGACGCTGGAGTGGATGGCGGGCAACATGCGGGCCATGAAGGGACAGTTGGAGGAGGAGAGCCTCAACCGCATGCTGGCGGGCCTGGAGGCCGAGAAGGGGGTACGCGTCGGATGAACCGGAAAAAGTCCTTGGTGGGGATCGGCCTGATCGCGGCGCTGATGGCCCTCACCGGCTGGCTGCTGTTCAGGGACCAGCCCGTCACCCGGCTGCTCCACACCCTGGGCCAGCTCAGGCCCGGCTGGCTGCTGCTGGGGCTGGCTCTCATGCTGGCCTTCGTGGGGTGTGAGGCCACGTGCTCCCACCTGATCCTGGGACGGCTGGGCCACCGGGCCCCCCTGCGCCGCTGCCTGGGCTACTCCTTCGTGGGCTTCTATGTCAGCTCCATCACCCCGTCGGCCACCGGCGGACAGCCCGCCCAGATCTACTACATGTCCAGGGACGGCGTGCCCGCCGCCCACGGGGCCCTCAACATGATGCTCATCGCCGTGTGTTATCAGGTGGTGGTCATCGGCTACGCCCTGGCGGTGGCGCTGCTCCGCTTTGATCTGGTGGCCAACCTGGGGGGCGGGCTGGGCCTGCTCCTGCTGTTCGGCGCGGTGGTCAACGGCGCGCTGACGGCGGGGATGCTCTGCCTCATGTTCCTGCCCAATGCGGCCAGAAGGCTCACTGGCGGCGTACTGAGCCTGCTGGTGCGCGTCCGTCTGGTCCGCCGCCCGGAGGAGGCCAGGGAGAAGCTGGAGAAGCAGATGGAGGAGTACCGCCGGGGGGCGGACTGCGTCAGGCGCAACCCCGCCCTGGTGCCTGCTCTGCTGGGCCTCACCTTCTGCCAGCTCACCGCCCTGTTTTCCGTCCCGCTGGTGGTGTACCACGCCTTCGGCCTGACCGGCAGCGGGGCGCTGGACATCATCGGCACCCAGGCCCTGGTCACCCTGGCGGTGGCCTCCCTGCCCCTGCCCGGGGCGGTGGGCGCCTCCGAGGGCGGCTTTGTGGCGGCCATGCGGCTCTTCTTCGGCGCCGGACTGGTGACCCCGGCGGTGCTGGTCTCCCGAGGCATCAGCTTCTATTCCTTCCTGCTGCTCAGCGGCTGCGTCACGCTGCTGGTGCACCTGCGCACCCGGAACCGGCAGCCTGTGGCGGTGTCCCCCCGGCTCCCTAAGACCGCCCGGGGCACAGTTGTCACCTGAGCGCCGTTTTGCCTCTTGTGCGGCGGCCCGTCCTGCATTATAATGTGAATACGTTTCACGCAGGAGGGGCAAGCTATGAAGTATTTGGGAATTGATCTGGGCGGCACCAACGTGGCCGCCGCCGTGGTGGACAGCGAGGGGACCATCCTGGGCAAGGTGAGCCTGCCCACCCCGAGAGGGGCGGAGGCGGTGGCCGACCAGATGGCCGCGGCCGCCCGCGGGGCGGCGGAGGCCGCCGGCACGGCGCTGGACGAGGTGGTATCGGTGGGCATCGGCGCTCCCGGCGCCATTGAGCCGGACACCGGCGTGATCAAATACTGGTCCAATCTGGACTTCACCAATGTGCCCATCACCGCCCTGATGAAGGCGCGGCTGGACAAGGAGATCCTGCTGGAGAACGACGCCAACGCCGCTGCCCTGGGGGAGTACGCCGCGGGCGCTGGCAAGGGCAGCCAGTCCATGGTGGCCGTCACCCTGGGCACCGGCGTGGGGGGCGGCGCAATCCTCAACGGGAAGCTCTACACCGGCTTCAATTACGCGGGCATGGAGATCGGCCACTTCGTCATCGAGCACGGCGGGCGGCTGTGCACCTGCGGACGCCGGGGCTGCTTCGAGGCCTACTGCTCCGCCACCGCCCTCATCAAGCGCACCCGCCAGGTGATGGAGGAGGACCGCACCTCCAGGCTGTGGGAGCTGGCGGGGAGTCTGGAGGGGGTCAACGGCCGCACTCCTTTTGACGCCGCCGCCCAGGGCGATCCCGCCGCGGGCAAGGTCATCGACGAGTATGTGGACTACCTGGGCTGCGGGGTGGCCAGCCTGGTCAACATCTTCCAGCCGGAGGTCATCTGCATCGGCGGCGGCCCCTCCGCCCAGGGGGAGACCCTGATGGCCCCGGTGCGCTACATCCTCAACCGGGAGGACTACGCGCGCAACAACCTCCACCGCACCCGGCTGGTACGGGCGGCCCTGGGCAACGACGCGGGCCTCATTGGCGCGGCGTTGCTGCCGCTGTTCCGGTAGAGCTCCAGGGCTGAACTCCGCTCCGGCGCCGCAACGTCAACGGAGGACCTCCCTTACGGCAGGTCCTCCGTTCTTTCGTACCCGGCGCAGGGGCCCTCTTCCGGGGCCGCTGGCTCTGCCCCGCCCTCCTCCGGCGGGAAAAGGAGCAGGGAGAGCCCGAACAGAATGGCCGCCGTGATGGCGATGGCCTGTACCTTGTGCTCCTCCAGCCAGGGACGGTAGGGCTCCAGGGGCGGGACTTTCCCGGCCGCCGCGTAGAGCGCCACCGCAACCACCACGCACAGGGCCAGCCGGGTGACGGTCTGTTGTTTGTCCGGTTTGGTTTCCATAGGCGCCGCCTCCTTCTCTCCATGTATAGCGGGGGATAGGGCCGGGTAGACCAGCAGGCTGCTTCGGATGTGAAAAAACGGTAAATTTTGAGGGGGCGTACTTGTCCCACCCGGCGGGATCCACTATACTACAGAGGTATCGGACCGAATTTTGAGGAAATCAGAGGCGGAAGCATGAAACGCAAGCACACAAAGCAGCCGGCCGCGCAGGTCCCGGCCCCCCAGCCCCGGCGGGAGGTGGCCCGGCTCAGCCCCGATCCGGAGCAGGGGCTCACCCTGCACCAGGTAAAAGAGCGGCAGCAGAACGGCTGGGCAAACGACCCGGTGGACTCCCCCACCAAGACGGTGGGGCAGATCGTGCGCGAAAACGTCTTTACCTTCTTCAACTTCATCTTTGTGGTGCTGGCGGCCCTGCTGGTGGCGGTGGGCTCCTTCGACGACATGCTCTTTCTGCTCATCGCCGTGGCCAATACCGGCATTGGCATCGTTCAGCAGCTCCGCTCCAAGCAGACCGTGGACAAGCTCAACCTGCTGGCCGCCCCCCGGGCCAACGTAGTGCGGGAGGGGAACCTGATCTCCGTGCCCGCCGCCCAACTGGTGCGGGATGACGTGGCGGAGCTGGCCTCCGGCGACCAGATCCCCGCCGACGCCACCGTCCTCTCCGGCCAGGTGCAGGTCAACGAGGCCCTCATCACCGGCGAGGCCGACGCCATCACCAAGGCCCCCGGCGACGAGCTGCTCTCCGGCGCCTTCGTGGTGTCCGGCCGCTGCCGGGCCCGGCTGGACCGGGTGGGGGCGGAGTCCTACGCCGCCCGCCTCACCCTGGAGGCCAAGAAGGATGTCACCGTGGGCAAGAGCGAGATGATGTCCTCCCTGGACAAGCTCATCCGCATCATCGGCATCCTGCTCATCCCCATCGGCGTGGCCCTGTTCGTCAAGGAGTTCGTCTTCCTGGAGCGCACCGCCCAGGAGGCGGTGGTGTCCATGGTGGCCGCCCTCATCGGCATGATCCCCGAGGGGCTCTACCTGCTGACCAGCGTGGCCCTGGCGGTGAGCATGATTCGCCTGGCCCAGGGCAAGGTGCTGGCCCAGGATATGAACTGCATCGAGACCCTGGCCCGGGTGGACGTTCTGTGCGTAGACAAGACGGGCACCATCACCGAGCCCCACATGGAGGTAGGGGAGGTGGTGTACCTGGACGAGGAGAAGTACGCCGAGACTGTGGTCACCGAGACCCTTAACGCCTTTTACCAGTCCATGGAGGCGGACAACGACACCGCCCGGGCCATGGCCCAGAAATTCCACGGCAAGTCCCTGTGGCACGCCGCCCAGACCATCCCCTTCACCTCCGCCACCAAGTGGAGCGCGGCGGTGTTCCCCGGCCACGGCGCCTTCGTGGTGGGCGCCCCGGAGTTCATCATGGGGAACCGCTACGCCGATCTGAAGGAGGCGGTGGACCCCTGGTCAGAGAAGGGCTACCGGGTGCTGCTGGTGGCCGAGTACGGCGGGGTGCCCGATCAGAAGGGGCTGGACCCCCGGCGGGTGTCCCCCATGGCCCTGGTGGCCCTGTCCAACCGCATCCGCCCGGCGGCCCCCAAGACCTTCCGCTACTTCGCCGAGCAGGGGGTGGCCGTGAAGGTCATCTCCGGCGACAACCCTGTCACCGTCTCCGAGGTGGCCCGCCAGGCGGGCATCGAGGGGGCGGAGAAGTACGTGGACGCCGCCACCCTCCGCTCCGATGAGGACATCGCCCGCGCGGTGCGGGAGTACACCGTCTTCGGCCGGGTCACCCCCAACCAGAAGCGCAAGCTGGTGCGCGCCCTCCAGCGGCAGGGCCACACCGTGGCCATGACCGGCGACGGTGTCAACGACGTGCTGGCCCTCAAGGACGCCGACTGCGGCATCGCCATGGCCTCCGGCTCCGACGCCGCCTGCCACGCCGCCCAGCTCGTGCTCCTCAACTCCGACTTCTCCGCCATGCCCAAGGTGGTGGCCGAGGGGCGGCGGGTCATCAACAACATCCAGCGGGCCGCCGCTCTCTATCTGGTGAAGAATATCTTCTCCTTCCTGCTGGCCCTCATCTCCCTGTTCGCCACCTTCCCCTATCCGGTCACCCCCCTCCAGCTCTCCCTGCTCAGCGCCGTCACCATCGGCGTGCCCTCCTTCTTCCTGGCCCTGGAGCCCAACCACAGTCTGGTAAAGGGCAAGTTCCTGTCCAACGTGTTCCGCGCCGCCCTGCCCGGCGGACTGACCGACCTGTTCGTGGTGCTGGGGGTGGAGGTCTTCTTCCTCACCTTCGGCTTCAGCGAGGCGGAGCTGTCCACCATGTCGGCGATCCTCCTCATCGTCATCGGCATCATGGTGCTCTATGAGGTGTGCAAGCCCTTTGACTGGAAGCGGCGGGTGCTGTGGGGGGCCATGGCGGGCTCCTCGGCGGTGACAATCCTCGGCTTCGGTGGCAGCTTCGGCCTCAGCCCCCTGGGTACGCAGGCCTTCCTGGTGCTGCTGGTGTTCCTGGGGCTGGCCTACTCCATCATGCGCTTCATGTTGGGCCTCTTCGACCAGGGGGAGCGCCTGCTGAACCGTGGGCGGCATCTGCGGAAACGGAGGTAACGCATGCACATTCGCCCCTACCGCAGCTCCGACTGCCCGGCCTTGGCGGAGCTGTTTTATCAAACGGTTCACGCCGTCAACGCCCGGGACTACAGCCCCGAGCAGCTCGACGCTTGGGCGGATGGCCGGGTGGAGCTGGCCGCCTGGGACGCCTCCTTCCGCGCCCACGACACCCGGGTGGCGGTGGAGGGAGGCGTGATCGTCGGCTTTGCCGATCTCGGGCCGGACGGCTACCTGGACCGCCTCTATGTCCACAGGGACTGGCAGGGGAGGGGGGTGGCCTCCGCCCTCTGCGACGCCCTCCCCGCCGCCCGCATCACCCATGCCTCCATCACCGCCCGGCCCTTCTTTGAGCGGCGGGGCTGGCATGTGGTGAAGGAGCAGCAGGTGGAGCGCCGGGGGGTGCTCCTCACCAACTTTGTCATGGAGCGGTCATGCCCGCCGCCTTCCCGCCCTGTGTAGGGCGCGGCATCCCTGACGCGCCGCTTTTGCCGCGTTCTGGCAGGCCCGCCCCGCCGCCGTTTTTCCCCGTGCAAGCGGGCCTTGCGTGACAAACGGGAGGTTCTCTGCTACGATGGAGGGGAGAGGGGGGAGGCGTATGCACGACATCGCCCGCAATCTGAAGTGTCTGCGGCGGCAGAGGGGGCTGACCCAGGAGGAGCTGGCCGCCCGGCTCCACGTGACCCGGCAGGCGGTGAGCAACTGGGAGCGGAACCGGAACCTGCCCGAGCTGGAGATACTCCTCTCCGCGGCGGAGCTTCTGGGGGTCGGCGTGGACGAGCTGCTCTATGGTCCCCGGCCGGCGGAGGGAGCGGCGGCCCCGGCAAACCGGCGGAGGCGCACGGTTACCGCCGGGGCGCTGTGGGCCGTCTGGGCGGCGCTGTGGCTGGCCTACCAGCTCTGGGCGCTCCCGGCGCTTGAGGCGATGTACGATAAATATGACTACTCTGCGGCGGGCTGGCTGCTGCTCTGGCCCGCCCTGAATCTGCTGCTGGGAATGGCGGTGTGCGCCCTGGTCTCTATCTGGCGGGAGCTCCGCCCCCGGCGGCTGGCACTCCGGCGTGCCCTGTTCTGGGCGGGGGCGGGCTGCGCGGCCCTGCTTCTTCTGGGCGTGCTGCTGTTGCCTGTGCACGGGGCCCTTGTGGCCCTTCATGAGTCCGCCATCCCTTATCTGCTCTGCGGGGGTCTGATCTTCTGCGGCTGGGGGCGAAAAGCGGGTTGATTTCCCGGGTGTTTTCCGGTAAAATGAAAGGCGCGGGGCATGGCTCCGCGCTTACTCTTTGGATAAAGGGGGTATTCTTCATGCTGAAGGTACTCTATCTGTTGAATTTCGCAGGCAAGGCGGGAACCGAGCGGTACGTGGAGACCCTGGTGAAGTATCTCTCCACCGACGGGCTGGTGCAGCCCTTCTTCGCCTACAACGAGGGTGGGCTGCTGGTGGAGCGGCTGGAGGCCATGGGCGTGCCCTGCCGCCGGGTGGAGATGCGCCGCCGCTTCGACAAAAAGGCCGCCCGTGAACTGGCGAAGCTCTGCGCCGAGTGGGACATCGACCTGGTTCACTGCCACTATCTGCGGGAGCACTACACCGCCCTGCTGGCCAAGAAGTACAATAAAAAAATCCGCGTGGTCTATACCAACCATTTTGTCCTGGCCAACGACTTCGTGACCCGCTTCTCCAACCGCATCATGGACCGGCGGCAGGATCAGATGATCGCCGTGTGCAACAAGGGGAAGGAGCAGCTCGTCGCCAACGGCTGGAGCGCCGACCGCATCCAGGTCATCTTCAACGCCGTGGATCTGGATGCCTGGGCGGGAGACCGCAGCCAGTCCACCCTCCGCGCCGAGCTGGGGCTGGACGACAGCCGCTTCGTCATGCTGTGCGCCTCCCGGTTTGCTGGGGACAAGGGACACAAGTACCTCATTGACTCGGTCAAGCGGCTCACCGAGCTGTGCGCCGTGCCCTTCACCCTGGTGCTGGCCGGGGACGGCCCCCTGCTGGAGCCTACAAAAGCCCAGGTACAGGAGCTGGGGCTGGAGGACTGCGTGAAGTTTATCGGCTTCCGCAAGGACATCAAGAACCTCTATAAGGGAGCGGATCTGTACGTCAACTCCTCCCAGCACGAGGCCCTGTCCTTCCTCATTATCGAGGCCATGGCCGCCGGGCTGCCTGTCATCGCCACCGACATGGGGGGCAACTCCGACATCGTCAACGACGAGGCAGGGTGCGGCATGCTGGTGGAGTACGATAACCCCGACTCCATGGCCGTGGCTATGAAGTGCTTTCTGGAGGACCCGGCTTTCGCAGCCCGGTGCCGGGAGAACGCGCGCAGGACCATCGAGGACAAGTTTGAAATCCACAAAATGGCCAGGGCCACTTACGGCGTGTATGAAAAAGCCCTCCACGATTGATTGCTAGGAGTATTATTTTTTATGTCTATTACTGAAAACAGCCTCTTTGTCCGCTTTTTCCTGTCCCTGTGGCTGTGCTTGAAGAACGCGGCCGCCAACAGTGCCCTGGGGCGGGCCTGCGACCGGCTGGAGGGATGGTTTCTCCGGCAGGCGGAGAACAGCGCCATCTGTACCTTCGTCTGGCGGGAGGGCCGCATCCCCAGGGCGTGGCCCCACAGCATCGCTTGCCGCCTGTTTACCGCCATCATCAACATCCCCTGCGCCCTTTTCAAGGCCGTCTACCGGGCGGGAAAACGGGTGTGGGACGCCAGTCTGTTCTGCCGCCTGATAGGGGCGCTGGGCGGGGCCTCCTTCCTCTTCCTGGGACTGTTCATGATGGTCATGCTCATGACTCCCCATGCTATGTGGAACAACGTCTACGGCCTGATGGGTGCGGTAGCCCTCACCGGGCTTTTTGTGGTGGGCAGTGCCTCGCGCCCCAAACACCGGCTGGAGCTGGACACCCTGGGGCCCTATATGACGCTCTATATGGCCTTTATCTGTATCGCCCTGGCGGGCTCCCTGTCCACCCGCCTCTCCCTGCGCTTCTTCGCCTTCCACCTGACCGGCTTTTTGCTGGTGCTGCTGGTGGTCAGCATGGTGCGCAAGTATGAGCAGCTCCAGCTCATGGTGGCCCTGGCGGTGCTGGGCCTCTCGGTGGCCGCCCTCTACGGCTGCTATCAGAGCTATATCGGCGTGGATATCGTGGCTTCCCAGCAGGATATGAACCTCAATCAGGGCATGCCGGGCCGGGTCTACTCCTTCTTTGACAACCCCAACAACTTTGCCGAGCAGTTGGCCATGCTCCTGCCCCTGAACCTGGCTCTCTTCCTCAATTCCCGCTGGCGGGGGAAGCTCCTTTCCCTGCTCTCCCTGGGGGGGGGGCTGGTGGCCATCGGGGCAACCTACGGCCGCGCCAGTTGGATCGGCCTGGCCGGGGCAGTGCTGGTCTTCCTGGCCCTGCTGAACTGGCGCTGGGTGCCGGTCTTCCTGCTGGTGGGTCTGGCCGCCATCCCCTTCCTGCCCGAGACCATCTACAACCGCATCCTCACCATCTTCAACGCCGGAGAGGATAGTTCGGTTCAGTACCGTTTCGGCATCTATGAGACTACCAGGAACCTGATGGAGGACTACTGGGCGAGGGGCGTTGGCCTGGGCACCGATGTAATGAAGAAGGTCTTCCAGACCTATCCCACCAACTTCGACGGCTCCTATCCGGTTCATACCCACAACAATTATCTCCAGATGTGGGGAGAGACGGGTATACTCGGTCTGCTGGCCTACCTGTCTCTGCTGCTCTATCAACTGAAGTCGGGTGTGAAAAGCTTCTGTGCCGCCCTGGACCCCCGGGTGAAGCGGATGATGGCCGCCGCCATTGGCGCCTTCTGCGGTATACTGGTCATTGGCGTGGCGGAGTACACCTGGTATTACCCCCGCAATATGTTTACCTACTGGTTCCTGTTCGGTGTCATCGGCGCCTGTATCAAGCTGGTGCGTATGGAGCAGGACAAGCAGGCGGCGTAAGAGGAAAATGTCTACCAAATGTCTACCAAAAAGAGCCCGGAACCGTTGCGGTTCCGGGCTCTTTTTGCGCTTGGCATGCCCGGCGTGTCTACCAGATGTCTACCAACGCCACTTTTTGCCGCTCTTTTGTGCCATTTGGAACTGCATGTGGGGGGAATCCCTCCTTTTTCATGGCTTGCAAGGGGCGTCATACGCCCCTCTGGCTCAAAATTCAGAAGGAGGAAATCCAAATGAGAAACCTCAAGCGGGCTCTCAGCCTGGCTCTGGCGGCGATCATGCTGGTTGGCATGATGGTTGTCTCCGCCTCCGCTGCGAGCTACAACAATCTCACCGATAAGGACGAGATTGTAAACAAGGATGCCGTTTCCATGCTGGTTTCCCTCGGCATCATCGAGGGCAAGCCCGACGGCTCCTATGGTCCTACCGAAAATGTTGACCGCGCTCAGATGGCGAAGATGCTCTCCGTCATCATGAACAAGGGCGTGGACAACAGCGCTCTGTACCAGAGCGTCAACTCCGGCCTGGTGGACGTGAACACCAACTGGGCCAAGGGTCACATCAACTACTGCTACACCACCGGCATCATCGCCGGCCGCGGCAACGGCAAGTTTGACCCCTCCGCCACCGTGACCGCCCTGGAGGCGGCCAAGATGCTGCTGGTGGCCGTGGGCTACGACCCCGCTATCGAGGGCTTTGAGGGCGCCGACTGGGCCATCAACGTGTCCGTCCGCGCCGACGAGCAGGGCATCTTCGAGGGCTTCACCAAGGATCTGTCCGCTCCCCTGAACCGGGATGACGCGGCCCTGCTGATCTACAACGCCCTGGACGTGGAGATGATCCAGAGCTACACCACCAACAACTACCCCATCGCTTACAGCGACCACCGCACCATCCTGGCCGACAAGTACGGCGTGATCAAGGTGCAGGGCGTTGTTGTGGCCAACGAGTGGGCTTCCCTGGCTTCCGATGACGGCGACGCCGCCCTGAAGGAGGGCAAGACCACCATCTACAACGGCGAGGGCATCTTCTCCACCACCGGCAACACCACCGTGAGCAAGGAGGACGCCTCCCTCAAGACCCAGACCTTCAATGTCAGCACTCCCGTTGACATGCTGGGCAAGACCGTCAACCTGTATATCAAGAAGACCACTATCCTGGCTGACTCCACCGTGTACGGCGACCCCGTGGTCTCCGACGTGAACACTGTCGTCACCACCGGCGAGACCGTGCTCTACAGCGGCGCGAAGGACCCCCAGGTGGACTATGACAAGCTGCTGGGCGAGAACGGCCTGACCGACAAGGACGCCAAGTATTTCTGGAACTACAACTCCGGCAAGTACATCCCCAACACCACCGAGAAGTATGGCGACAAGACCGCCAACGTGAAGGGCGCTACCCTGACCATCATCGACAACAACGGCGACGGTGAGGTTGATTACGTCCTGTCCGTGGAGAAGGCTCTGGCCGACATCACCTCCGTCAACTCCAAGAAGGAGACCGTGACCGTCCGCACCCTGGGCACCCTGGACAATAAGGATGTCGTGGGCTACGAGGACATGGCCAAGGAGGACGTGGTCCTGTACGTCCAGTACGGCGGCCGCACCTACCTGGAGAAGCCCGAGGTTGTCACTGGCGAGATGGAGCACTTCAACGTGAAGGGCACCGAGAAGTACATGACCGTCGGCGGCGAGAAGTACAAGGCCGATGAGCTGGAGACCAACGCCCGCACCGAGGTCGTCAAGTTCGACGTGACCGAATGTGACAAGGCCAATGGCGTGCAGTTTGAGACCTCCTACAACTTCTACCTGGACGACTACGGCAACGTGATCGCCTTCGAGGAGGTTGAGGCGGCCGCCAAGAACTACGCTCTGGTTCTGGACTCCGCATTCTCCACCAACATGCTGAACACCAGCGGCCAGGTCAAGGTTCTGCTGCCCGACGGCACCACCAAGACCTACGAGCTGAACTGGGATAACTCCGTAAAGAGCTGGAAGGACGAGAACAATTCCGCCCTCGACACCACCGAGGAAGCCGCCGAGGCACTGAAGACGTTCCTGGGTACTGACGACGGCGGCGGCGTCGGCAAGACCTACCCCGCTGCCGGTGCTGCGGCCGGCAACCTGGTTGCCTACAGCATTAACGCTGACGACAAGATGACCATCGACCTGCCCGAGCTGACCGTGGGCGATGTGGTTGACGCTACCAAGAAGCCGAACTATACTTCTGGCACGTCTGGCTTCTTCGCCGCTGGTCAGGAGATGCTGAGTGCTGACATCTCCAAGGGCGATGTGGAGATCAAGACCAACGCTACGGGCGTGGGCGATCCTACCGGCACCTTCGGCATCGACGCCGACACCATCGTGTACTACTACAACGGCAAGGACGGCTCCGTGGCCGTGGGCTACGACAGCATGGCTAAGAAGATTGCTTCGGCTGGCACCGGCAATGGAGGCATTGACAACAGCAATGTCAAGGTGAGCATCGTCGACCTGTATAAGAGCGACGTGGCCGATGTGGTTGTCCTCTACACCACCCAGGCCAAGTTCGGCGACGATGACTATGTCTTCGTGATGCCCGAGTTCAATGTCTACAATGACTACTTCTACTACACCGTCATCCACGAGGACGGCACCATGGAAGAGGTCAAGTCCGAGGACAATCTGCGCTCCGTCCTGAGCAATACCGACGGTATCGTCCAGACCATGGACATGGACTCCAAGAACCTGGCTTCCTTCAACAATCCCGCCGCTGGCACCGTGGCTAAGGGCTACGTGAAAGTCACCAGCAGCCGCTATGTCAACGTCTATACCGACGCTACCACCAACAACGCCATCCAGAATCCCGGCAAGGATAACGAGTGGCTCGACATGACCAAGCTGCAGAGCCCTGTCCGTCTGGCCAACAAGAATGACGAGCTGATCTACGACATCGACAATACCGACGTGGACGACGAGACCGCGACCGGCACCACCTTCCAGGACGGCCAGTACGGCTATGTGGTGTACGACGATGACAACGTCGTGAAGGCCGCCTTCATCGTGAAGAGCTACCTGACTGAGGACCCCACCGGCAACAACAAGCCCGGCAAGCCCTCCAACGATAAGCTGGGCGTCAAGATCTTCACCAGCGGCCCCAACAAGTATCATTTCGCGTTCCTGAACGCGGAGGATGCCACTGTTATGGACATGGAGGATCTGCTGGTCGACTCCTTCGAAAAGCTGGGCTATGAGGTTGTCAAGGTCTATAGCAGCAGCCAGGGTATCACTAAGGTCGACGTGAAGCGCGGCAACAGTGAGACCACCTTCTATGCCATGAGCTACACTGTCACCGACGAGGTGCAGGACGTTGTGGTTGACACCGTGGGCGACACCACGGTCGGCCCCGTGGCTGAGGATGTGAAGGATACCAGCACCGGTCTGGCCAACGGTTCCCTGGGCGGTGGCCTGTTCAACGGAATCACGCCCCAGAATGGTATGAAGCTCACCACCCTCACCATCACCCTGCCTGTGGATCCGAGCACTACCTATCGTGCGGTCCGTCAGACCAACAATGCCCTGATCACCTGCGCCACCGAGGGCGGTGAGGATGTCCCCACTGCCTGGAAGCATGGCGACAGCTTTGTGAAAGCCGGTGCCGCCAACGTCACTCCGGCCGGTACTGCCATCGAGTATACCCTGCTGGTCTGCGACGACGGCGAGCCCATCACCCTTGAGGTGTTTGAGAGCTCCACTGGCGCGTTCACCGTTGATGCTGACCACTACACGGTCAAGGAAAGCGGCGGCAGTGTTGCTACTCCCAGCTACACCGTTACCATTGATACCACCGGCGTGACCTTCCAGTAAGGATACGCAAAACCCCCGGGCCTTTGGGCCCGGGGGTTTTCTTTGTCTACAGGAACGCATAATAGCGGTACAGCGTCCCCTCCTGGTTCAGGCCGTGGGGAGAACCGTTCACCCGGAACCCATCTTCCGTAATAATCACGCTCCGCTCATTCATTCCATCCAGCCCCAGCTCATAGCCGGAGGAAAAGGATGAAGTGTTGTCCACCACAGCCAGCTTGGGTCTTGCGCCCAGCGATACCGTGTAGCTCAGCTCCCCATCCCCTGTGTACCGCCCGATGGCTGCGCGGCATTTGTCCCGCTCAAGCCCCAGCAGCGCGGCGTCAATGGCCGAAAGATCTCCGTTGAAGTCCGTGCGGAGGAAGCTGTCCTCCGGCTCCCACTGGTGCAGGTGATAGTACTGTGTATAATTTGCCATTCTGATTACCTCCTCTGGAGATAAAAACACCCCCGCGCACGGCGTACCGCCGGACGCGGGGGCCTTGTCCTGCCGAACGGCCTGCGGGCGGGTGTGGGCACCCGCCCCTACATG
>NZ_CAXSQB010000034.1:15040-40329 GCF_964239415.1 Clostridium sp. ATCC BAA-442
GGCCTTTATGGCCCCCCGCAAGCGGGGACAAGCCCCGCCCCTACGGAGCATTTTGGCCGGGCGGTGCCTGCCGCAGCAGACCTTTGTAGGGGCCGACGCCCACGTCGGCCCGCCCCTCCGGGCCACCGGCCAGCTCCGGGCGGGTGTGGGCACCCGCCCCTACGCCCAAGCGCCGCAAGATAGCTCGCCCGAGACAAACCCCCGGAAGTAGGGGCGGACCTTGTGGCCGCCCACAGCCGGGGCAAGGGAAGCGCGATCCAGATTGAAGAAGCAGGGGGAAGTGTGTTATGATTCAGAAAACAGATTTTTACCGGCCGCAGCCGCCACTGGGAGGGACGCAGATGCTGCAAAACCCGTTTTATCTCTTTTTTACCGCCTGCCTGGGGCTTTTTTTCTGGGCCGGATACCGGCGGATCTTTTCTGAGGTACCGTACCGGCATTCCCTGTGGAGCTTTCTCGGGGAGGAGTGTGCCCCGGGGCAGCGCCGCGCCATCGTGCGCGCCCTTCTGGCGGGGCTCCCCGGCGACAGCGGCGCCATGGCCTGGATACTGACAATGGCGGCGCTCTGCCTGGGAGGGGCGGGAGCCCTGTTCTGGTATCTGGTGTTCTCCCTGCTCTGGCTGCACCCGCTGGGGGCGCTGGCCGGGCTGTGGCGCTACTACCAGCCTGGCTGCGGCGGGCGGGTCGAGCTGTCCGCCCTGCTGGAGGGAATACTGTGCCGCAAAAGGGCCCGCGCAAGGCCGGGACTGGGCCGTCTGCTCCGCTGGCTTCAGACACTGGCGCTGTGCGGCATGCTGCCTCTGCTGTTCCGGATATTGGCCAGTCCTTCCGCCCCGGCGAGAGGCGCGGAGCTCCTGCCCTGGCTGGTGGTTCTGCTGGCCCTGTGGCTGCTCTGCCGGCTTGTGGGGGAGCGAGGCGAGACGGTGCTCTCCCTGCTCTTTCTGCTCCTGCTGGCGGCGGCCCTGCTCGGCAATCTGCCCAACCTGATCCCCGCCGTCAAGCTGGTGCTGCTGGATGCCTTTGACCGGAGCCGCTTCCTGTTCTCCCTGTCCGGGGCGGGGCTGGCGGCCGCCCTCCAGGCCGGGGGAGCGGCAGGCTGCGGCGGGGCGCTGCTCCGCACCCTGTCTGCCCGGGAGGAGGGGCCATCCTTTGCCCATCCGGCCCAGGCCGCCTTCTACGAGGAGCTGCGCGGGCTGCTGCAGCTTACGGTGCAGTTGGCGCTGGGGCTCCTGTTTCTGTGCGCCCGGCTGGTCCCCGAGGACAACCGCTGGCCACAGACCTGCCTGTGGGCTTTCCTGTGCCTGTTTGGCCTGCTCTGGCTGGGCCGTGCGGTGCGCGCCTTGGTCCGGCCGGAGGGACGGCGGTGTGGCCTGCTCTGCCTCGGCCTGGTGGGGGCGGCGGTGTGGGACATCTGGAAGGGGACGGTGCTGCTTCCCGGCCTGTCCGGTGGGGCCGCCGGGCTGGCCTCACTCGCCCTCGCGGGGCTGCTGCTGTTCGACAGCAACTGGTACTTCCTGCTGCTGGAGCACTACCGGGATGTCCATATCTGGCATGTTACGCCCCATCCCGACCTGATGCAGACCGAAATGGAACGCAAAAATATGTGATTTTTCACATAAACCGTCGATATTCTCAAGACAATTTTGATTTATAATATTCTGTAACACATTAAAGCACTGTATTCTCTATCAGGCCGGGACAGACCGGGGAGGCATTGTCTGTTCAGAAAGGAGTTTGTATGCTCAAGTATGTGCTGAAACGAATTTTATCTGCATTGGTCACCATCTTTTTTATCATCACGATCACATTCTTTCTGATGAAAGCGATCCCCGGCAACCCCTTTGCCGCGGAGAAGATGCCCAATCCCGAAATTGAGGCGGCCATGATGGCCAAGTACGGCCTGGACCAGCCGCTGTGGAAGCAGTACATCATCTATCTGGGCAACTTCCTCCGGGGGGATTTCGGCGTCTCCTACACCAAGGCCGGCCTGACTGTCAACAAGGTCATAGCCGACGGCTTCCCCTTTTCGCTGACCATCGGCATCTACGCCTCCCTGGTGGTGGTGTTCGCCGGAATCCTGTTCGGCTCCGTGTGCGCGCTGCGCCAGAACAAGCTGATTGACCGGTTTTTCATGGTGCTGTCCACCCTGGGCTCCACCATACCCAGCTTTGTGCTGGCCACGGGTTTCCTGTTTCTTTTCAGCAAAACCCTGGGTCTTGTGCCCGCCTTCGGTGTGGACGAGGTGGCGGGCTATATCGGCCCGGTGCTGGTCATTGGGGCATTCCCACTGTCCTTCATCACCCGCCTGACCCGCACCAGCCTGGTGGAGGTGCAGCAGCAGGACTACATCCGCACTGCCCGGAGCAAGGGTATCTCCGAATTCAAGGTAATCTACAAGCACGCCCTGCGCAATGCCCTGCTGCCGGTGGTGACTTACATCGGGCCCATGGTGGCCTCCATTGTCACCGGCTCCTTTGTCATTGAGACCGTATTCGGCATCCCCGGCGTGGGCCAGTTGTTCACCGACAGCATTGTAAACCGCGACTATCCGCTGATCATGGGCATTACGGTGTTCTTTGCCGTACTGCTGGTCCTGGCCGTGCTGATCGTGGATCTCGTTTACGTCCTAATCGACCCCAGAATCAAGCTGGATTGAGGAGGCGCGCATGAGTATGAAGGAAACGGACCGCCGCTGGCTGCCGGCGGAGCGGGACGCCCTGGCCTCCGAGGCCATCGGGGGCCCCAGCCTGACCTACTGGCAGGACTGCTGGCACCGGCTGTGCCGGAACAAGACCGCGCTCCTGTCCATGGTGGTGGTGGTGATTGTGGTGCTCTCCGCCATTTTTGTGCCCATGTTCTGGCCCTATTCCTACGAGGAACAGGACCTGCGGTACGCCAACATCCCGCCGGAGCTGGAAATCTACGATCTGGGCGGTAACAGCTTCGTCTATGTCACCAGCGACTACAAGTGTATTGACACCGACGGCTCCGGCCACCTGCTTGGGGCCTCCACCCTGGTCAAGGATGACAAAGCCGGGCGGACCTACCTATATGAGATCAACGGAAAGGATTTGCTGGTGGATTACGGCGTGTACTTCCGGGCCAAATCGGAGTTTATCACCCAGGAGGCTGCCCACGGCGACGGCAGTCCCGTCACAGTGGCGGAGGTGGAGTACCTGAGGGAGTACTACGGGGAGGACGCCCCCGAGACGGTGAGTCTGCGGGAGGCCGAGCACATCCTGGAGGACAAGATCGACCGCTTCCGTGTGTTCTACGACGGGGCGCAGATCACCCCCGCCAAAACCGTCCTGAACAAGACCTATATCTGGGGCACCGACTCCCTGGGCCGCGACCTGTTCATCCGCGTGGTGTACGGCGCCCGGGTCTCCCTGCTGGTGGGCGTGGTGGCCGCCCTGGTCAACCTGATCGTGGGCGTGCTCTACGGCGGCATTGCCGGCTACTTCGGCGGCGCTGTGGACAACATCATGATGCGGATTGTGGACACCATCAGCTCCATCCCCATGATGCTCTATGTCATTCTCATCATGGTGGTGCTGGGCTCGGGCCTGCACTCAATCATTCTGGCCATGGGCCTGACCTACTGGGTGGGCATGGTGCGCATCGTCCGCTCCCAGGTGCTCACCATGCGGGAGCAGGAGTTTGTCTCCGCCGCCGTCCTGCTGGGTGTGCCCACCCGGAAGATCCTGGTGCGCCACCTCATTCCCAACGCCATGGGCCCCATCATGGTGGCCCTGACCATGCAGATCCCCAGTGCCATGTTCACCGAGGCGTTTCTGAGCTTCATCGGACTGGGCGTCTCCAAGCCCCAGGCATCTTGGGGCGCGCTGGCCAACGCCGCGCTGCCCAGCCTTTACACCAGCCCTTATCAGCTCTTCTACCCCGCCCTCATCATGAGTATCACCATCCTGGCGCTCAACCTGTTCAGCGACGGACTGCGGGACTCTCTGGACCCGCGGCTGAGAAAGTGAGTTTGCGATATGTCAAGACGTTTACTTTCGGTTCGAAATCTAAAGACCTCCTTTTTCACCCACGTAGGCGAGGTAAAGGCGGTGCGCGGCATCAGCTTTGATGTGAACCAGGGCGAGGTGCTGGGCATTGTGGGAGAGAGCGGCAGCGGCAAGAGCGTCACCAGCCTGTCCATCATGGGCCTGCTTCAGCACCCCGGCCGGGTGGTGGACGGAGAGATCTTCTTCCAGGACCAGGACATCCTCTCCTACGGAAAGCGCCGGATGCGCCGGGTGCGCGGCAAGGAGATTGCCATGATCTTTCAGGACCCCATGACCTCCCTCAATCCGGTGTATACTGTGGGCAACCAGATCATGGAGATGCTCCAGGAGCATGAGGACATCGGCAAGGGTGAGGCCAGACGGCGGGCCATTGAGATGCTGCGTATGGTGGGCATCCCATCCCCCGAGAAGCGAATTCACAACTACCCCCACGAGTTCTCCGGCGGCATGCGCCAGCGGGCCATGATCGCCATTGCTCTGGCGTGCAGCCCCAAGCTGCTCATCGCCGACGAGCCCACCACCGCCCTGGATGTGACCATCCAGGCCCAGATCCTCAACCTGATCAAGCGCCTGAACCGAGAGCTGGACATGACCACGATCCTGATTACCCACGACCTGGGCGTGGTGGCCACCCTGTGCGACAAGGTGGTGGTGATGTACGGCGGGCTGATTATGGAGGACGGCACGGTGGAGGAGATCTTCTACCACCCGAAGCACCCATATACCATGGGTCTGATTGACTCCATCCCCCGTGTCACGGGCGGGGAGAAGCAGCGGCTTAAGCCCATTCCCGGTACCCCGCCCAACCTGATTCACCCGCCGAAGGGCTGTCCCTTCAGCACCCGGTGCCCCTACTGCATGAATGTGTGTATGGAGGAGATGCCCCCCTATTTCCAGGAGGATGGCCACCGGACGATGTGCTGGCTCCTCCACGAGGAGGCCCCCGTCAATCCGGAGTATGTTCAGCGGAAGGAGGCGATGCGGCGTGCCGACGGATAAGCTCCTGGAGCTGGAGGGCCTGACCAAATACTTTTATAAGCCCGTGGGCCTGCTGGGCCGCAGAAAACAAGTAGTGCAGTCCGTGGATCATGTCAGCTTCCATATCCTGCGCCACGAGACCTTTGGCCTGGTGGGCGAGTCGGGCTGCGGCAAGAGCACCCTGGGACGCACCATCACCCGGCTCTATGAGCCCACCGAGGGAAAAATCCTCTACGACGGGACGGATATCAGCCATCTGACCGGCCCCCAGCTGCTCCCCTACCGCAAGCGTATCCAGATGATCTTTCAGGATCCCTATGCCTCCCTGGACTCCCGTATGACGGTCATGGACATCATCCGGGAGGCGCTGGATCTTCACTCCGAACTCACCACCAAGGAGCAGAGGAGCCAGCGGGTCTATGAACTGCTGGACCACGTGGGCCTGATGCGGGAGCATGCCAACCGCTACCCCCACGAGTTCTCCGGCGGCCAGCGCCAGCGCATCGGTATCGCCCGCGCCCTGGCGGTCAATCCCGAGTTCATCGTCTGCGACGAGCCCATCTCCGCCCTGGACGTGTCCATTCAGGCCCAGGTGGTCAATATGCTGGAGGATCTCCAGCGGGAGTTCGGGCTGACGTACCTGTTTATCGCCCACGACCTGTCCATGGTGCGCCATATCTCCAACCGCATCGGCGTCATGTACCTGGGCAAGCTGGTGGAGGTGGGGGACAGCGAGGAAATCTACCAGAACCATCTCCACCCCTATACCGAGGCCCTGCTCTCCTCCGTGCCCCTCCCCGACCCGGAGCTGGCGCACAGGAGCGAGCCCATCATGCTGCAGGGGGACATTCCCAGCCCCATCGATCCCCCTTCCGGCTGCCGGTTCCGCACCCGCTGCCCTTACGCCACGCAGTTGTGCGCCGAGCAGGAGCCGCCGCTGACCGAGGTGGGAAGCAACCATGCGGTTGCCTGCCATAGAGTGACCCCCGCAAGGGGGAATGAGGAAAAAGGAGGCATATTATGAAAGCGAAGCATCTCGTTTCCATGCTGCTGGCCGGTTCCATGATCCTGGGGCTGGCGGCCTGTGCGCCCACCACCAACTCCGGCGGCGGGAACGACAGCCCGCAGCCCACCGGAACGGACTCCGGCTCCGGCGGTGCATCCTCGGAGTACCTGGTTTACAACGTGGGCGAGGAACCCAAGACCTGGGACCCCCAGCTTAACACCTCCAGCATGGGCGGCCATGTCATTCTGAACCTCTACGACGGCCTGGTGCGCGACACCCGGGACGGCGTCCAGATGGCATCCGCCGAGCGCTACGAGCTCTCGGCCAACGCCGACGGCGTTGAGGACACCGTGTACACCTTCTATCTGCGGGACGGCCTGACCTGGTCCGACGGCGAGCCGGTCACTGCCTACGACTACGAGTACGCCTGGAAGCGGGCCTGCTCCCCGGAGATGGCCTCCCCCTACGCCTTCCTGATGACCGACTACATCAAGGGCGCTTATGAGTATTTCAGCGGCGAAGGCAGCCGGGACGAAGTGGCGGTCAAGGCCCTGGACGACAAGACCCTCCAGGTGGAGCTGAAGCAGCCCACCGCATACTTCCTGAACCTGGTGTCCTGGTTTACCTACATGCCCTGCCGCGAGGATATGGCCTCTACCGGCGAGGGCTGGGAAAAGGATCCCGCCAAATGCGTCTCCAACGGCGCGTTCATGCTGGAGGAGTACAAGGTGGGCTCCCACATTCTGCTGAAGAAGAATCCTAACTTCTGGAACGCCGATAATGTGAATCTGGCCGGCGTGCGCATCCTCTTCATCTCCGACGCCACCACCTCCCTCCAGGGCTATGAGGCCGGCGAAATCAACGTCACCTCCATCCTGCCCGGCGCGGAGATTCCCCGCCTGCTGGCCGAGGATCCCAACTTCTCCAGCGAGCCCGCCCTGGGCAACAGCTACTTCCAGTTCAACATGGACGCCGACGTGGTGAACGACCTCAATGTGCGCAAGGCCCTGTCCCTGGCCATTGACCGGAGCACCATCACCGACCAGATCCTGCGTGACGGCTCTGTACCCGCCTCCGCCTTTGTGGCGCCTCCCTTCAAGCTGTCCACCGGCGAGAGTATGCGGGCGCTGGATGAGAACGGAAACGTGGTGGAGGAGTACGAAATCGACCCCTACTCCGCCAAGGTGGAGGAGGCTCAGGCCTATCTGGCTGAGGCCGGCTACCCAGGCGGGGCGGGCTTCCCCGAGCTGAACGTCCTTTACTACGACAGCGGCAACAACTCCCTGATTGTGGAGGCGGTGCAGCAGATGTGGCAGGAAAACCTGGGCATCAAGGTTAACCTGCAGGTGCAGGAGTACGCGGTGTTCACCAACACCATCAACTCCGGCGACTGGAGCATTGCCTTCACCGGCTGGAGCGCCGACTACAACGACCCCATGACCATGCTCTCCCTCTTCACCGCCGAGGGCATGAACGATGTCCGCTGGCGCTACAAGCCCTACTCCGGCGTGCCCGGGGATACCATTCTCAACCCGGAAAACGAGGCCTATGACAACGCCGTGAAGATGGCGGCCAAGACCTCCGGGGAGGAGCGCGACGCCTACCTGAAGGAGGCTGAGGATGTCCTCATGGAGAATATGGTCATCTGCCCGATCTACTATACCACCTATACCCAGGTCATTGACCACGGCAAGGTTTCCGGCCCCGGCCGCACCCCGGTCGGCCAGTGGGACTTCCAGTACTATACGGTGATCGGCTGAGCCGAGGCGCCCCTCATGCCACCTGCCGCGCATGGGGGGCGCCCTTTCTTTCCGGCATCCTCTACCAGCCGCCCCGGGAATATGGTATAATAGCAAAGTATTACGGGCTTGGTATTATGCTCCTGAGCAATTGGGGAGAGAGGTGTGTGCGGCATGTGGATCAGCGTTTTGGAGGACGAGGCCGTTCTCAACAATCTGATTACCAAATATCTGCAGAAGGAGGGCTACTCCGTCCGCAGCTACCTGCGGGGGGAGGATGCTGTGCAGGGGCTGGACAAGCCCACTGACCTGTGGGTGATCGACATTATGCTCCCGGACATCGACGGCTTCACCGTCTTTCGGGAGGTACAGCGGAAGAATCCCAACAGCTATGTGATCTTCATTTCCGCCCGCAACCAGGATATCGACCGCCTGGCCGGGCTGGAGCTGGGCGGGGACGATTACATCTCCAAACCCTTTCTGGTGCGGGAGCTGGTTATCAAGGTTCAGCGGCTGCTGAAGGGGGGGCGGCCTAAAACAGCGGAGGTCCAGGTGGGGCCGTACACGGTCCATCTGGAAAAGCACCTGGTCTACTGCGGCGGCGAGAGTATCAGCCTCACGGTGAAGGAGTACGACCTGTTGCTCTATCTGGCGGCTAACCGGGGGCACGTCCTGAAGCGGGGCGACATCCTGGACGCCGTGTGGGGCTATACCTTTTATGGCTCCGACCGGGTGGTAGACGACACGATCCGCCGCCTGCGCAAGAAGCTGCCCGGCATCGAAATCAGTACGCTCTATGGCCTGGGCTACTGCCTGACGGGGGAGAGACATGAATCGCTTTGCGACTAGATACTGGCTGCAGGACCGGCCCCTGAGCGTCCAGCTCTGGGCCTGCCTCTCACTGGCGGAGGGACTCACTTTGGCCGCTATCCTGCTGTACGTCCTCCTTCTGCTCCGGCCGGAGGAGCCCGGACAGTGGTATAGGCTGGCCGCCCTGTTCCCCCTGCTGCTCATTGCAAACCTGTTCGCCGCCAAGCTGGCGGCCCGGCGCATTACCGAGCCCCTGGAGCGGCTGGCAGGGAATCTGGAGCGCATCAAGGGCAAAAACTGGAGTGAGCCGGTCTTGCAGGTGGCCCGCCGGGACGAGATCGGGACGATTGTCAACACCCTGTCACAGATTCAGCGCAATGTGGTGGAGCTCAACGAGGACGAGGAGTTTTTCTACCAGAGTGTGTCCCATGGGCTCAAGACCCCCATTATGGTCATCCAGAACTGCTGCGCCGCCTATCAGGACGGCATCTACGGCTCCGAGGCCATCGACATCATCATGAAGGAGAGCCTGGCGGTGGAGGCAGGGATCAGGAAGCTGCTATATGTCTCCTCCTTCGATCACATGCTGGGCAAACAGAGCGACTTCCGGCCGGTGGAGCTCCGGGGACTGATGGAGGAGTGCCGCAGGCGGTTTCGGGGCAACGAGCGGGGTATCCGGCTGGAGGTGGACGTCCCGGCCGGCCTCACGGTGTCGGGGAATGAGGCTGCGCTCCAGACCGTCTTTGACAATCTGGTGGAAAACGGCCTGCGCTATGCGGCCAGCTACATCCGCATGGAGTTGACCGGGGAGGAGGAGGGCGGCTACCTCCTGACCGTGGAGAACGACGGCGCGCCCATCCCGCAGCCGACTCTGAACGTCCTGTTTCAAAAGTTCTACAAGGGGGCGGACGGCAACTTCGGCCTGGGCCTCTACATCGCAAAAAAGATTGTGCAGTTTCACAAGGGGGACATCTGGGCCTCCAACTGGGCCGACGGAGTGCGCTTTCAGCTCCTGCTGCGCAGGGAAGACCGCATGGCCGGTCGGCGTTAGAAAGGAACGATAGGGTCATGAACAAGGCTTTTTTATATGAGATGCTCCGCACCGAGTCGGTGAGCGGCGGGGAGATCCCCCTTCAGAAAAAGGTGGCCGCCTACATGCGGGAGCAGGGAGCGGAGGTGGAGACCGATCTGGCGGGGGATGTGATTTCCTCCATCAACAGCGCATCCCCCTTCCGGGTGCTCCTGTGCGGACATATCGACGAGATCGGCTTCCGGGTGACCCACATCACCGACGACGGCTATCTCCAGGTGGGCAAGGCCGGTGGCATCCGTCTGGCACTGGCTCAGGGTAAGCGGGTGACGGTGCTGGGGCGGAAGCGGCTCACCGGCGTTATGGGCCTGCTGCTGCGCAACGGCGAGGTGCGCACCGACATCGAGCTGACCGATCTCTACATCGACTGTGGCTTCACCAGCCGGGCGGAGGCCCTGGAGCTGGTCGCCCCCGGGGATTTCGTCACCTACTCCTATGCCGTGGACGAGCTGGAGAACGACTGCATCGCCGGCCGGGGGCTGGACAACCGCCTGGGCGCCTATACCGTGCTCCACGCTCTGCTGCGGGCCCGGGAGAAGGGGGCGGAGGTGGGCGTCTTTGCGGCCACCACCACCGGAGAGGAGACCACCATGCGGGGCGCCTTCCATGCAGCAGGCCGGGTGCGGCCCACGCTGGCTGTCGCGGTGGATGTGATCCACACCTCTGATTTCTCCGGCATGCCCCCCCAGCGCTTTGGCCGTATCAAGCTGGGCGGCGGCCCCGCCCTGGCCAAGGGCTCGGTGTGCAGCGCGCCTCTCAACCGGGCGCTGGAGGAGGCCGCCGGGCGGTTGGGAATCCCCCTGCAGTATGCCGTCACCCCAGGCGTTATGGGCACCGATGCGGATAAGCTCAACCAGACGGGTGCGGGCCTGCCCGTGACCACCCTTTTTATTCCCCTGCGCTACATGCACTCCCCCAGTGAGGTGGGCTCTCTGGCCGATGTGGAGCAGACGGTGGAGGTGCTGGCCGAGTTTCTGGCAGCCCTGGATGAGCACTTTGATCCCGACCCGTTCCGGGACTAAATGCGGAGAGGAGGAAACCCCATGCTGCTGCTGACCAATGGAACCATCGCCACCATGGACCCGGCCCGCCCGATGGCGGAGGCCGCCGTAGTGGACGGCGCATACTTCGCCTATGTGGGCGGCCGGGCGGACGCCGAGGACTTCGCCCGCCGCTTTTCCAGGGGAGCCTGGGAGACTCTGGACCTCCAGGGCCGCTTTGTAATGCCCGGCTTCAATGACTCCCACCTGCACTTCATCCACTATGTCAAAACAAAGCTGTCCGTCAACCTCTTCGGCTGTACCTCTCTGGCGGAGGTGCAGGAGCGCCTGCGCCGGGGGCTGGCCGGGCTGGAGGCCGGCTCCGGCCGCTGGCTTCTGGGCGAGGGGTGGAACCAGGAGCAGTTCACCGGCGAGCGGCGCTTTCCCACCCGCCGGGAGCTGGATCAGGTGAGTACGGAGTACCCCATCCTGATCCTGCGCTCCTGCTTCCACGTGGGGGCGCTCAATTCCAGGGCTCTGGAGCTGCTGCACATCAACCGGGACACGGTGGGGCACTACGGCGCCTTTGCCGAGGTGGACGAGACCGGAGCGCCCAACGGCGTAGTGAAGGAGAACGTACTGGACGACATCAAGGCCGCCATCCCCTCCGTGGGCCTGAGGCCCCTGCTGGAGCAGGTAGTTCAGTCCCAGCACGACCTGCTGGCGGAGGGCCTGACCAGCATACAGAGCGACGATTTTAAGTATGCGCCGGACGAGGAGCCCTATGCCCTCATGGACGGCCTGCGGGAGCTGGCCGAGCGGGGGGCGCTGAAGCTGCGCTTTGCCGAGCAGGCCCTGCTCACCGAGCCGGAGACCCTGGAGGAGTTTTTCACCCGGGGCGGGGCCTGCTTCGGCGGCGGCGACCGCTTCCGCATCTCCACGGTGAAGCTCCTGGCCGACGGCTCCCTGGGGGCGCGGACGGCCTTCCTGCGGGAGCCCTATTTCGACGCCCCGGACACCTGCGGCCTGCCCATCTACCCGGAGCAGGCACAGTTGGACCGGCTGGTGGTCACCGCCCACCGGCACAATATGGCCGTTGCCATCCACGCCATCGGAGACGGAGCGGCTGAGATGGTGCTCAACGCTTTCCAGCGGGCCCGCGCGGAGCTGCCCTGGCTGCACCCCCGTCACGGCATGGTGCACTGTCAGATCCTGTCGGAGGGGCAGCTCCGCCGCATGGCGGAGCTGGATGTGACCGCCTTTGTCCAGCCGGTGTTCATCAACGGCGACATGCACATCGCCCCCGGACGACTGGGCGGAAAACGCCTGGCCCACTCCTACGCCTGGGGCGACATGGAGCGGCTGGGCCTCCACATGGCTTTCGGCACCGACTGCCCGGTGGAGCGCTTTCACCCCCTGGAGGGGGTCTACTGCGCCGTCACCCGGCGGGACTTCACCGGAAACGGCCCCTTCCTGCCGGAGCAGGCCCTTACGCCCTACCAGGCGCTGTACGCTTATACCGCAGGCGGCGCTTACGCCTCCGGTGAGGAGCGCATCAAAGGGCGCATACGCTCCGGCCTGCTGGCCGACTTCCTCCTGGTGGACCGCAACCTGCTGACCTGCCCGCCGGAGGAACTGCTCTCCGCCCGGGTGCTGCGCACCTATGTGGGCGGGGCGTGCGTCTTCCGCGATCCATCCTTCTGAGGCAAAACAGGGCCCGCAATTCCGCTGGAATTGCGGGCCCTTGCAGTTAGGGCTCAGCGGCTGCCCGGCTCTGGTATTTGGACTTTGCCCTTCTGTTCCGGGGAGGAGGAGCGGAGCCGGAAAAGGCCAATGGCGCGCGCATTCCTTACAGATGCGCGCGCCATTGGCGGGGAAGGGATTCAGGCAGGCGGGCCGGGGCAGCGGTACAGGCGGCAGGGACGGCCGCCTGTGTCGTAGTTGACGGCGCTGGCCGCCTCCCCCCGCTCTACCAGGTAATTGACATACCGCCGCACCGTCACCACTGAAAGGCCGGTCTGGCGGGAGAGGGCTTCGCTGGGCAGGCCCTGGGGCGGAGCCGCCCGCAGGCAGGCGCGCACAAGCTCCAGGGTGCTCTCCTGGAGGCCCTTGGGCGGCTGGTGCTCCGCCGGGAGGGCGGGGGAAAAGAGCCGGTCCAGCGCGCTCTGCTCCACCGCGTCCCCGGCCACCGCATCCCGGTGGCGGCAGAAGGTATCCAGCGCCTGCTGAAACCGCTCATAGGTGAAAGGCTTCACCAGATAGTCCACCACCCCCAGCTTGAGCAGGGTGTCCACGGTGGGGGCGTCGTTGGCGGCGGTGACCATGATGGCGTCGATACCAACCCCCTGGCCCCGGAGGGCGTGGAGCAGCTCCAGCCCGGTGAAGAGGGGCATATAGACATCCAGCACCGCCAGATCGGCGGGGTTCTGCTCCAGCCAGGCCAGGGCGGCCCGGCCGTCCTGAAAGGACCGCACCACCTGGAAGCGGGCGTCCCGCTCCACAAAGGTGCGGTTCAGGAGGGAGACCATGGGGTCGTCCTCCACAATGACAACGCGGTACATTCAGGGTTCCTCCTTGGGGGCCGGGAGGGGTTCCCGGCGGAAGCTGAGAAAAAATGAGGTGCCTACGCCGGTTTCCGACTCCACCCGGATGTCGCCGTGGTAAGCCTCCACTACCTCCCGTACCAGCGCCAGCCCAGTCCCCCGGCTGCGGCCCTTGGAGGAGGCTCCGCGCTCGAAGAGGGTGCGCCGCAGGGCGGAGGGGATGCCGGGGCCGGTGTCCTCCACGCAGAGAAACAGGTTATCCGCCCCCTCGCGGATGCTGACGGAGACTTCCTTGGTCCCACGGCGGGTCTGATTCAGGCCCTCAATGGCGTTTTCAATCAGATTGCCCAGTATGGTCACCCAGGCGTCGGGGGAGAGCCAGGAGGTTCCGGCACTCAGGACGCTCTCCCGGTCCAACGTGAGCCGGATACCCAGCTCGTTGGCCCTGCTGGTCTTGCCCACCAGCAGGGCGGCCACCGAGGGCTCCTTGATCTGGTTCATGATTCGGCTCACCGCCTCCTGCTGGGTACGGGTGGTATCCATGATGTACTGCTGGGCCCGCTCCGGCTCGCCGATCTGCAGCAGGCCCAGGATGACGTGGAGCTTGTTCATGAATTCGTGGGTATAGGCCCGCATGGCATCCACCATGTGCCGCACGCCGGTGAGGTCGTCGGCCAGCCGGGCCACCTCGGTCCGGTTGCGGAAAATGCCCACCGCCCCTGCCAGAGCGCCGTTTTCATACAGGGGCAGGCGGTCAGCCAGCACCCGCACGTCCTTGAGGGACTTCATGCTCACGTTGTACTCCGGCCGCCCGGTGCGCAGAATGCGGTCCAGGGTGGAGGAGGGGTAGACGGAGTGGAGGGGGCGGCCCATGGCGGCCTCCGGCGCCAGGGAGAGCATCTGGGCTGCGGCGGCGTTGAGAAAGATGATACGCCCTTCCCGGTCGATGGCCAGAATCCCCTCCTCCAGGGCCTCCAGAATGTCCTCCCGCTGGTGGAAGCGCCGGGCGAAGGCGTCTGGTTCGTAGCCCATCAGGGAACGCTTGATGCGCCGGGACAGCCGCAGGGCCAGCAGGGCCCCCACTGCCGCCGCCAGCGCGCCGATGGCCGCCAGGCGCAGGGCGGTGGTCAGCGCCACATGGGTCAGGCTGCGCAGGTAGAGCCCCACGGCCATAAAGCCGATTACCGCCCCGGATTCGTCCCGGATGGGGGCGTAGGCCGAGTGGTCGGAGCCCATTGGACCGCTGTCATCAAAGGTATAGGGCTCCGCCCCTGCCAGGGCGCGGGTCTGGGCGGAGCCGGTGTAGCGGCTGCCGATAAAGCTGCGGTCTGGCGTATAGCGGAGCACGCTTTCCGTGTCTCCCACCAGAATCAGATCGATATCCGAGGTGCGGGCGGTGGCCGCGTCCAGAAAGTCGGCCAGCTCGTCTGCGGGCACCTCCCCCAGCAGGGCCTCCCTCACGAGGGGCACCTGGGAGAGAATGGATGCGGAGTTAAGCAAATTCTGGTCCAGGGTCTTCCGCTCGGTCCGCAGGGTGATGTAGAGGGTGCCGGCCAGGGAAAGGGCCACCGAGACGGTGACGATAATCAGGCTCAGCCACATGAGCTGGGCGCGGATGGAACGCCCGGTCTGGTTGGACATGGACAATGCGCCTCCTTTTTCCCGGTTGGGATCAGTATAAGATAAATTCAGCCACGCTGTCAAACGAAAGCGCAGCACGGACATATTCGAAAGTTTTTTTACTTTCAAAAGGGTTCCCAAAGCCGCCCGGCTGGTAGTATGATAGCCCACGCGAAAACGAGGTGATGCGAGTTGTGAGTTTGGATGCATTCAAGGAATCCCTGGTGGAGGAGCTGGGAAACAAGGTGGCCTTTACCGTCCCGGTGCTGGGCGGCGTCCCAGTGGCGGAGTCGGTGGTAGTGACCTGGATTGTGATGGCGGCCCTGATCGCGCTGGCCCTGGCGCTGACCCGTCGGCTCAGCGTGGACCGCCCCGGCAAGGTCCAGTGTGCGCTGGAGTGGGCGGTGGAGTTCCTCAACGGCTTCGTCAAGACCAACATAGGCGCCCACTGGCGGCCCTTCGCCCCCTGGCTGGGGACGGTGGCCCTCTACATCGGCCTGAGCAACCTCATCGGGGTCTTTGGCCTGACACCCCCCACGAAGGACATCAGCGTGACGGCGGCCCTGGCCCTCATGAGCATGTTCCTCATCTACGGCGCCCAGTTCCGCTACAACGGCCTGGCGGGCGGCCTGAAGAAGTTCGCCGAGCCCATGCCGCTGCTCATCCCCATCAACCTGATGGAGGTGGCCATCCGGCCCCTGGCGCTGTGTATGCGCCTGTTCGGCAACATTCTGGGCGCCTTCATCATCATGGAGATGCTCAAGCTGCTGGTGCCGGTGGTGCTGCCGGCGGTGTTCAGCCTCTACTTCGACCTGTTTGACGGGCTCATTCAGACCGTCGTCTTTGTGTTCCTCACCACCCTGTTTACCGGTGAGGGCATCAAGGAGGAAGACTAAATCAATCGCTTTTAGGAGGAAATCATTATGACACTGGGAATTATTGCTGCGGGTATTGCGGTTTTCACCGGCATCGGCGCGGGTATCGGCATTGGCTTTGCCACCGGTAAGGCCAGCGAGGCCATCGCCCGCCAGCCGGAGGCCGCCGGAAAGATCAACAGCGCCCTGCTGCTGGGCTGCGCCCTGGCCGAAGGCACCGCCATCTTCGGCTTCATCACCGCGCTGCTCGTGATCTTCATGGGTTAAGGGGGCGTCCCCAATGCTGGACTTCCAAGTTTCCACCATCGTCTTTACCGTCATCAATCTGCTGGTGCTCTATTTTATCCTGCGCAAGCTCCTGTTCGGCCGGGTCAACGCCGTGCTGGAGCAGCGGGCGGCCCGGGTGAAGGAGACCATCGACTCCGCCGAGGCCAGCAAGAGCCAGGCGGAGGAGCTGCGCGCGGAGTATGAGGACAAGCTCACCGACGCCCGGCAGGAGGCGGCTAAGCTGGTGGCCGACGCCCAGAACCGCGCCCAGCGGGCCTATGAGGCCAAAATGGCGGACGCCGAGACCGACGCCAAGCGGCTGCGGAGCGAGGCGGAGGCGCAGATCGCCTCCGAGCGGGACGCCATGCTGCGCGGGGCGCGGAACGAGGTGGCCTCCCTGGCCCTGCTGGCCGCCGCCAAGGTGGCCCAGCGGCCCACGGAGGACGGCGACCGGGCGCTGGTGGACTCCTTCCTGGCGGAAGTGGGTGAGCAGGCATGAGCGAGCTCGCCCGCCGCTATGCCCAGGCCCTGTGGCAGGTCTCTCCCGACGGGGAGGCCCTGGAGCGCACGGCCCGGGCCCTGATGGAGGAGCCCGCCCTTTGGGAGGCGCTCTGTTCCCCCGCCGTCCAGGCCGGAGAGAAGGGGCGGGTGCTGGCCCGGCTGCCCGGGCTGGAGGAGGGCGGCCCACTGCCGCATTTTTACCGCCTCCTGGCGGAGAAGGGCCGCATGGCCCTGCTGCCTGAGATTGTGGAGGCGTTTCACGGGCTGGAGCTGGCCCGGCGGGGCGGCGCCCGGTGCATGCTGACCTGTGTGCGCCCGCTGGAGGCGGAGGAGCTGGAGAAGCTCCGGGCGGCCCTGTGCCGTCTCCACCACAAGAAGGAGATCGTCTTTGACGTGCGCACCGACCCGGCCCTGCTGGGCGGCTTTACCCTGGATATCGAGGGCGTACGCTATGACAAGAGCGTCCGCGGGGCGCTGGGCCGGATGGGCCGCCAACTGGAAGAGAGGCGAATGGCATGAGAGCAAAACCGGAAGAGATTGTCTCCGTCCTGCGGGAGGAGATTCAGAATTATGATACCCGGGCTCGCCGGGACGAGACCGGCACCGTCCTGGAGGTGGGCGACGGCATTGCCACCGTCTACGGCCTGGATCAGGCGGTGTACGGCGAGCTGGTGGAGCTGGACACCGGGGTGAAGGGCATGGTCATGAACCTGGCCCGGGACAGCGTGGGCGTGGTGCTGCTGGGCAGCGAGGCCGGCGTCCGGGAGGGCACCGTGGTGCGCCGCACCGGGCGGGCCGCCGACGTCCCCGTGGGCGACGGCCTGATCGGCCGAGTGGTGGACGTGCTGGGCCAGCCCATTGACGGCCTCGGCCCCATCGAGACCACCGAGACCCGCCCCATTGAGCACGAGGCCAGCGGCGTGGTCAGCCGCGAGCCGGTCAACGTACCCCTCCAGACCGGCATCCTGGCCATCGACGCCATGGTGCCCATCGGCCGGGGACAGCGCGAGCTGATCATTGGGGACCGCCAGACCGGCAAGACCGCCATCGCGGTGGACACCATCCTGAACCAGAAGGGACAGGACGTCATCTGCATCTACGTAGCCATCGGCCAGAAGGCATCCACCGTGGCCCGCATTCAGGACACCCTGAAGAAGCACGGGGCCATGGACTACTCCATCATCGTGTCCTCCACTGCCAGCGAATCCGCCCCCCTCCAGTACATCGCCCCCTACTCCGGAGCGGCCATGGGCGAGTATTTCATGGGCAAGGGGAAGGACGTGCTCATCGTCTATGACGATTTGAGCAAGCACGCGGTGGCCTACCGCACCCTGTCCCTGCTGCTCAAGCGCTCCCCCGGACGGGAGGCCTACCCCGGCGACGTGTTCTACCTCCACTCCCGCCTGCTGGAGCGGGCCTGCCGCCTGACGAAGGAGTACGGCGGCGGCTCCATGACCGCCCTGCCCATCATCGAGACCCAGGCCGGAGACGTGTCGGCCTACATCCCCACCAATGTTATCTCCATCACCGACGGCCAGATCTACCTGGAAACCGACCTGTTCTTCGCTGGACAGCGGCCCGCCGTCAACGTGGGCCTGTCCGTGTCCCGCGTGGGCGGCGCAGCCCAGACCCGGGCCATCAAGAAGACCGCAGGCACCCTGCGCATCGACCTGGCCCGGTTCCGGGAGCTGGAGGTCTTCACCCAGTTCGCCTCCGATCTGGACCCAGCTACCCAGCAGGCCCTGGACCACGGCCGCCGGCTGCTGGAGCTGCTCAAGCAGCCCCTCTACCACCCCATGCCGGTAAGCCGCCAGGCCATCCTCCTGTATGTGGCCACCAGCGGCCTGGTGGACGACGTGCCTCTGGAGCACGTGCGCCCCTTCGTGCTTGGCTTTGCCGGCGAGATGGAGGCCGAGCACCCCGACGTGGTGGCGGAGATTGAGTCTACCGGCACCCTGAGCGGCCCGGCAGTGGAGTGCATCCGGGCGGCGCTGGCCGACGCCAAGAAGCGGGGGAGCGCCACATGGCAAGCATAAAGGAGATCCGTACCCACATCAAGAGCGTGGAGCAGACGCTGAAGATCACCAACGCCATGTATCTCATCTCTTCCTCCAGCCTGCGCAAGGCACGCAGGCAGCTCACCGATGTGGAGCCCTATTTCAGCAAGATCGAGGCCACCATCTCCGATATCCTCCACCACTCCCCGGAGATCGACCACCGCTTTTTCGATAAGCGCCCCGGTATCCCGCCCGACAAACGGAAGACGGGCTTCATCGTCATCACCGGCGACAAAGGGCTGGCGGGGGCCTACAACCACAACATTCTCAAGCTGGCTGAGGAGAAAATGTCCAGGGCCGCCAATCCCAGCCTCTTTGTGGTGGGGCAGGTGGGCCGCTCCTACTTCCTGGAGCACGGCATCCCCATCGACGTGGAGTTTCTCTACACGGCCCAGGACCCCAACATGGGCCGGGCCCGGGATATGGCCGAGCTGATGCTGGACCTCTATCTGGATGGCCAGTTGGACGAGGTGTATGTCCTCTTTACCAAAATGGTGAGCTCCTTCCAGATGGAGCCCACCGCCCACAAGCTGCTGCCCCTGGACCCCGATGTGTTTCCTGAATATGAGAAGAACCGGGACAGCTATAACCGGGACGTGGTGTATGTGCCCTCGGTGAAGGCGGTCATGGACCGGCTGGTGCCCGGCTATGTAAAGGGAGACCTGTTCGGCGCACTGGTGGAGTCCTATTGCTCCGAGCAGAATGCCCGCATGACGGCCATGAAGTCGTCCAGCGACAACGCCCGGGCTATGCTCCAGCGTCTGAACCTGTCCTTCAACCGGGCCCGTCAGGCGGCCATCACCCAGGAAATCACGGAGGTTGTAGGCGGGGCCCAGGCGGCCCTGTAACATCCCACGGAGAGGGGATATACAGAACATACCAACGCCCGAAGGGGGATTTTGCCATTATGAGTGAGAAGCAAGGAACCATTGTACAGGTCATGGGCCCCGTGGTGGACGTGGCCTTTGACGGCGGCGCTCTGCCGGAGCTGAAGGAGGCCCTGGAGGTGGAGCTGGACGGCCGCCGGGAGGTCATGGAGGTGGCCCAGCATGTGGGCGGCGACACGGTGCGCTGCATCATGCTCTCCCCCAGTGAGGGCCTGGGCCGCGGCATGGCCGTCACCGCCACCGGCGCGCCCATCTCCGTCCCCGTGGGCGAGGGCGTGCTGGGCCGCATGTTCAACGTTCTGGGCGACGCCATCGACGGGAAGGGCCCGGTGCAGGCCAGCGAGAGGTGGTCCATCCACCGCCAACCTCCCGCGTTCGAGAACCAGCGCCCCGTGGTGGACATCTTCGAGACCGGTATCAAGGTCATCGACCTGCTGGCCCCCTACGCCAAAGGCGGAAAGATCGGCCTGTTCGGCGGCGCCGGCGTGGGCAAGACGGTGCTCATCCAGGAGCTGATCCACAACATCGCCACCGAGCACGGCGGCTACTCCATCTTCACCGGCGTGGGGGAGCGCACCCGCGAGGGCAACGACCTCTGGCGGGAGATGACCGAGTCGGGGGTCATTGAAAAGACGGCCCTGGTCTTCGGCCAGATGAACGAGCCGCCCGGAGCCCGCATGCGGGTGGCCCTGACGGGCCTGACCATGGCCGAATACTTCCGCGACCGGGAGAAGCAGAACGTACTGCTCTTCATCGACAACATCTTCCGCTACGTCCAGGCGGGCAGCGAGGTCTCCGCCCTGATGGGCCGGATGCCCTCCGCCGTGGGCTATCAGCCCACCCTGGCCAACGAGGTGGGCGCCCTTCAGGAGCGGATTACCTCCACCAAGGACGGGGCCATTACCTCCGTCCAGGCCGTCTACGTCCCCGCCGACGACCTGACCGACCCCGCTCCCGCCACCACCTTCGCCCACCTGGACGCCACCACCGTCCTCTCCCGTAAGATCGTGGAGCAGGGCATTTATCCCGCCGTGGATCCCCTGGAGTCCACCTCCCGTATTCTGGAGCCCGACGTGGTGGGCGAGCGGCACTATAAGATCGCCCGCGGCACCCAGGAGCTGCTCCAGCGCTATCGGGAGCTTCAGGACATCATCGCCATCCTGGGCATGGAGGAGCTGGGGGAGGAGGACAAGCGCACCGTGGAGCGGGCCCGCCGCATCCAGCAGTTCTTCTCCCAGCCCTTCTCGGTGGCCGAGCAGTTCACCGGCCTGGAGGGCCGCTACGTGAAGCTGGAGGACACACTGCGCTCCTTCGAAACCATCCTGGGCGGCGAGCTGGACAAGTATCCCGAGGCCGCCTTCAGCAACGTGGGCAACGTGGACGAGGTCATCGCCAAGGCCAAGAAAATGGGGGCGGTGTAAATGGCGGAGGCTTCCACCTTCTACCTGGAGATCATCACCCCGGAGCGGCAGTTCTACATCGGCCCCGCCGAGGCCCTGGTCTTTCCCGCCGTGGACGGCGAGATGGGAGTGTACCCCGGCCACGAGCCGGCGGTCACTGCCGTGGAGCCGGGAGAGCTGCGCTACAAGGTGGACGGCAAATGGGAGCCCGCCGCCGTAGGCGCGGGCTTCGTAGAGATCAAGCCGGACTATGTGATCCTGCTGGTGGGCTTTGCCGAGCACCCGGAGGAGATCGACCGCAAGCGGGCCGAGGCCGCCCGGGAGCGGGCCGAGGAACGTCTGCGTCAGAAGCAGAGCATCCACGAGTATTACCACTCCAAGGCGGCTCTGGCCCGGGCCATGGCCCGCCTCAAGACCCGCAGAGAGTAATACAGCCTGCCGAAAAAGATTGTATGGCGGAAGGGGCACGATTTCCCGCAAAATTGTCACCTCTTCCGCCATGCGAAGTGTCATTTCCGAGGCCCTCCTTCGGGGAAGGTTTTTCGACAGCCTGAAGAATAATAGAAGGCCCGCCGGTACTCCGGCGGCCCTTCTATTACTCTTCCAGAGCGGCCAGCACCTCCGCCTCTGTGGGGATGGAGGAGATGCCGCCGGGGCGGAGGGTGGACAGGCTGGCGGCGGTGACGGCGAAGCGGGCGATGCCCTCCAGCGCGCCGGGCTCCAGCTCCGCCGGAGGTGTGTCCAGGGCCAGCAGCTTCGCCACGGCGCTGCCCCCGAAGATGTCCCCCGCGCCGGTGGTGTCCACCGGCCGCACCGCCGGGGCGGGCACCCAGCAGGCCCCCCTGGCGTTTTCCAGGTAACAGCCCTGGGGCCCCAGTGTGATCATAGCCAGAGCCACACCACACTCCTCCCGCAGGCGGCGGGCCCCCTCCTCCGGCGTACAGCCCCAGAGGAAGGACAACTCCTCGTCACTGAGTTTGACCACGTCGGCCTGCTCCAGGCCCCAGAGCGTTTCCGCTCTGGCCTGGGCCTCGCTCCGCCACAGGGGCGGACGGTAGTTTGGGTCAAAGGTGACGAGCTTTCCCTGCGCCCTGGCGTAGGCCACCGCCTGCCGGGTGGCGGAGCGGGCTGGCTCGTCGGTCAGGCTGAGGGCGCCGAAGTGGAAGGCACTGGACTGGTCGATGAGGGAGAGCTCCAGCTCGTCAAAGCGGAGCACGGTGTCCGCGCCCGGCTTGCGGGCGAAGCTGAAGGAGCGCTCTCCGTCCACGAGGGTGACGAAGGCCAGGGTGGTGAACACAGTCGGATCCGCCCGGATGCCCCGGGTTTCAATGCCTGCCCGGGCCAGGGTGTCCACCAGCAGGCGGCCGAAGGCGTCGTCCCCCACCTTGCCCAGAAAGGCGGCGGAGGCCCCATAGCGGCAGAGGGCGGCCAGAAAATTGCCCGGCGCCCCGCCGGGGTGGGCGGCCAGGGTGGGATAGCCCTCTCCATCGGTGCTGAGCTGGGTGAAGTCGATCAACAGCTCCCCCATTGCAGTTAGGTCGTACATTTCCATAACCCCCTTTGGTTAAAAGTATAGCACAGCCGGGGTGGCGGGAAAAGCGGCGAAATCGGGGGAACAGGATTGACAGCCCCGCCCTTTTTCTGCTATACTGAGCCAAACGAGCCGCTGAAGCGGCTTTAGAAAGGCTGAAGCCTTTTTCCACACCCATCCCCCGGCCGTTGAAACCGGTGAACCGAAGTTCACCATGTGCGTTACGCCGCACATGGTGAACTTTTTTGTGTCCGGGGAAGAAAAGGAGAGAGACCCATGAGCAAGTATGGAAAAAGAGCGGTCGGCCTGCTTTTGACGGGCGCCCTGTGCGCCGGCCTGCTGGCCGGCTGCGGCGGCGCGCCGGAGGCCGCCGTCACCCCGACGGCCCCGTCGGAGAGCGGCTCCGCCTCCGGCCGCCGGGTGGAGACCCTCCGCCTGGAGGGGGGCACCGACTGGGGCGTCCCAAATCCCTATCTGCACCAGTCCCGCGGCCCCGGCACGGCCAAGATGCGCCTGGTGTACGGCAGCCTGCTGGAGAAGGACGAGACCGGCGACGTGCCCTGGCTGGCGGAGCGCTGGTCCATGGACGGCAACGACTACACCTTCACCCTCTTTGCAGACGCCCAATTCCAGGACGGCGCGCCCCTCACCACCGCCGACGTGGCCTTCACCCTGGACTACTATCAGGAGCACCCCCCGGTGTCCAACTCCCTGGGGGTGGGGG
The DNA here is from genome assembly GCF_964239415.1 of Clostridium sp. ATCC BAA-442. Classification (NCBI taxonomy): domain Bacteria; kingdom Bacillati; phylum Bacillota; class Clostridia; order Eubacteriales; family Clostridiaceae; genus Clostridium; species Clostridium sp. ATCC BAA-442. The sequence continues at coordinate 38,077 of NZ_CAXSQB010000034.1, forward strand.
ACGGCTATCTGGTGGACCACTATACGGTGGTGGATGAGCAGACCATCACCATCACCGTGAAGGAGGCCAACGCCGACACCCTGTCCAACCTGGGCTCCTTCGTGATCCTGCCCAAGCACATCTGGGAGAACGTGGACGACCCCAACTCCTACACCGGGGAGGGCTATCTGACGGGCAGCGGGGCCTATGCCTGCACCGCCTATGACGGGGCCACCGGCAGCTATGAGTTCACCGCCTTCGACGGCTGGTGCAACGGGGAGCAGGCGGCGGAGAAGATCCAGTTTGTGCCGGTGAGCGACCCCCTGCTGGCCTTTGAGAGTGGGGAGATCGACATCACCTCCCTGCCCGCCGACCTGATGGACACCTATTTGAACGACCCGTCCATCGGCGTGGTGGAGAAGGCCAACGACATGGGCTACAAGCTGCTCATCAACTACGAGCGGTGCCCCGACTTTTTGGAGCTCGCCCTGCGGCAGGGGGTGTACGCCGCCATCGACCGGCAGAGCGTGGTGGACAGCGTGTTCCGCGGCGCGGGCACGGTGGGCAGCGCGGGCTACGTCCCCCAGGGCAGCCTGTACTATAACGAGAACGTGGTGCAGTACCCCTATGACCCGGAGGCGGCCCGCGCCGTCTTTGCGGGGAAGGGTTATTCCGTCACCCTTCTGTGCGGCGACGACGGGGACGACCTGGCCATCGCGGAGATCATCCGCAACGGCCTCACCGCCGCCGGCATCGAGGTGACGGTGGAGGCCCACGACTCGGCCACCCGGGACGGGCGCATCAACAGCGGTGACTACGAGTTCGCCCTGGTGGGCAACGGCGGCTGGGGCAACAATCCCCCCACCTACATGCGCACCCTGTTCTCCGACGAGTCCAAGTTCTCCGGCACCAACCCCCACTCCATGGGGGCCATCGGCTACTCCAACGCCGAGATGACCGCGCTGGCCGAGGGCCAGATGTACGAGACCGACTTTGACAAACGGGTGGAGCTGTTTCAGGAGCTGGAGCTGCTGGTGAGCCGGGAGATCCCCATCATCGTCATCGCCAACCAGTCCTCCTACTCCATGTACCGCAAGGATGTCTATGACGGCTGGATGAAGACCTACGCCTACCAGCAAGCGGAGCAGAACCGCCTGTCCTACATGGCGCGCTGAGGTCCGCCCCGCCGGGAAAGGAGAAGCATGGGAAAAAAGCTGCTGATGTTGCTGGGGGCCTTTCTGGTCATCTATCTCCTCAACTTCTCCATTCCCCGGCTGATGCCGGGCGACCCCTTTGACTACACCTCCGGGGCCGCCGGGGACGATGTGGACGCCGCCTACTCGGAGGAGCAGAAGGAGCTGCTGCGGGCCTACTACGGCCTGGACAAGCCCTTTTTTCCACAGTTGAGGGATACCATTGTGGACAACCTCCACGGGGACTTCGGCCAGAGTATCCACTATAAGCGGCCCGTGGCGGATATTCTGCTGGAGCGCCTGCCCTGGAGCCTGTGGATCATGGGGAGCACCCTGGCCCTCAGCCTGCTCCTGGGGGTGGCCCTGGCCCTGCTGTGCGTCCGCCGGCCCTGGGCCGACCGGGCGCTCTACCCGGTCCTCTCCGCTCTGGCGGAGGTGCCCCCCTTCCTCACCGGCGTGCTCCTGCTCTTCCTGGTGGCGGCCCGGGCGGCGTGGATTCCCCTCTCCGGGGCCTACACCCCCTTCGCCCAGTACGACGGCCTGTGGCAGCGGCTGGGGGACATCCTGGTGCACAGCCTGATGCCGGTGTGCGCCCTCACCCTGGTCACGGTCCCCAAGCTCTTTTTTACCGCCCGGGCCAGCTTTTTCACTATCCTGGGCAGGCCCTACCTCACCAATGCCCGTGCCAAGGGCCTGACCGCGGGGCGCATCCGCACCGCCTACATCCTGCGCAACGCCGCCACCCCCATCGTGGCCCGCTTTTTCCTCAGCGTGGGGGGCGCGGTGGGGGGCACCATTCTGGTGGAGAACGTCTTCGCCTACCCCGGCCTGGGCACCGTCCTGCGGGAGGCGGTGCAGTACCGGGACTATCCCATGCTCCAGGGGGTGTTCCTCCTGTCCGCCGTGCTGGTGCTCCTCAGCCTGGCGGCGGCGGACGTGGTCAACCGCCGGCTGGACGGAGAGGAGGAGGGGCCATGAGGCGCAAATGGCTGGTTCCCCTGCTCCTGCTGGCGCTGCTGACCCTCTGTTTTCTGTGGGGGGTCACCGGATACCCCCACCCGGCCCAGCTCCCGTCGGGGGG
>NZ_CAXSQB010000035.1:0-18443 GCF_964239415.1 Clostridium sp. ATCC BAA-442
ACCGTGGCCTCCGCCCTCATGTCCACCGAGATGCTGGAGCAGGCCCTGCTCTACCCCAAGCAGAGCGTGGAGCTGGATATGACTTTCCAGAACATCATGAGCGTCAATGTGCCGGTGTACCACTTCAAGACCAAGAGCGACGACGCCGGGGAAATCTACCCCTACGGCTTCGCCACCACCTCCGGCGAACTGGACGGCGCTGTGGAGGCCCTGTCCGGCGTGCTCCAGGATATGCTCCGCCTGGCGGAGATCGAAAAGACCTCCCAGCTCCTGGCCGAGGAGATCGAGAAGACCCGCCGCCGGGTCAACGCCCTGGAGTATGTAAAGATCCCCCAAATGGAGGAGGCCATCCAGTATATTACCATGAAGCTGGACGAGAACGAGCGCGCCAACACCATCCGCCTCATGAAGGTCAAGGACATGTTACTGAAAGAGGCCATCGAGGAGCGCAGAGAGGAAGATGCTAGAGCCACAAGGACTTTTGGGTCTTCCGGTAAAGCGCCCCGGGAGGTATAAAGGACGGTTTTACCCAAATTTACCGCTACTACGATGGAACAAAAAGGAACAGGCGGTATCCCATGGGACTACATGGGATACCGCCTATTTTTATTTATTATTGTCTCTTATTTGATGTTTTACCCGCTGGTTTTGTCTCGTACAAGCATCTTTATTGAATAGGCCGCGATTATGCGGCGGGCGGCTTTTTTAGGGGCATTTATGATTCCCATTGGGCGGTGAAGGCCCCACCGCCCCCGGCGGCGGCCACGGCCATCCAGGTGCTCCCCTCCGGCACCTCCACCGTGTTCTCCCCCTCCTCCAGCTCCACCACAGTGTCGTCGGGCAGTACCAGCACCACCCGGTAGTCGCCGCACTCCTGCTCGGCATAGGTCACGTGCACCGTCCGCGCTTCGTTTCCCGGCAGGGTCCAGAGGTACTCCACCCCGCGGAAGCTCTCCCAGCTCGCCTCGCAGGAGAAGGTATCGCTGTAGCTCTGCCAGAGAACCGCCGAATATCCCATCTCGTTGGCCACGATATCCGCATCGGTGATATCCTCCAGGGCATGCACCCCCATGTGACCCACCCCGCAGGCCGTCAGCAGCAGAAACAGCACGGCCAGACAGGGAAGCAGGCGCTTTTTCATGGATTCTGCCCCCTCTCATATTCTGTCCAAAGAATAGCAGTCCCAGCTTTAACCGTTCTGAAAGAGAGATTAAAATCTTATGAAAGCCCCGTCTGTCCGGTGAGCTGGCCGGTAATGTACTGTTCCCCGTAGAGCATGTCATAAACGATGTTGCGCCACGCCGCCACCAGGGGTTCGCAATTCTCTGGAGGCGTGTGGGAGGGGGTGCCGTCGGCAGCTACGAAAAGCCGCTCCCGGTAGAGGGTCATCTCCTCCATAGCGGCGAACACCCACTGGAAATACAGGGGCTTGGGCAGCCCCGCCCACCCCAGCAGATACGTCCCCAGGCCGGTACAGCTCACCTCCGCCGGCGCCTCCAGTTCCGCCCCAAAGTTGTTCCACACCAGGAAGTCGGTGCTGTGCATCTGCTTGAGCTCCTCCGCGTCCCAGCTTCCGGTATCTGCCGAGGACGCATAGCCCAGGCGGGTATAGAGCGTATCCTCCCCGCCCAGCGACAACCCCGGCAGATGATCCCCCAGGAAGACCAGGATAGTGGGCTCCTCTACCTGGGCGAAGTAGTCCGTCAGCTTGCCCAGAGTAGCGTCCGCATCGGTCAGGCCGTGAACCAGAGCGTCCAGCACCCCCGCCTCCTCCCCGCTCAGGTTGTCCGCCGACGACGCCACCGGCGCCGGGGTGTTAAACTTGCCGCCGAAGTAGGGCTGGTGATTTTCCATGGTCAGGCCGTAGAGAAACACCGGGCCGTCCCCCTTGGCCTCGAAGCGGGCAATCAGCTCGTCGGCCAGGGTGTCGTCGGAGACATAGCCCCCGGCATAAGTCTTGTCCACAAGGAAGTCGTCCTGATAAATGATCTGGTCAAAGCCCAGGGCGGGGATATTGCGTGCCCGGTCATAGAGCTCGTCGTTGTAGGAGTGGACAAAGAGGGTCTCATACCCCGCCGCCCCGAATACCCGGGCCAGCGAAGGCACCCGGCGGTAGGCCGACGTATCGCCCAGGCCGGTGAGGGACTCCCCCGCCCCCAGGAAGGCGGAAGGGATGCCGGTGAACAGTTCCATCTCCACGTTGCCGGTACCCCCGGCGTAGGTGTTGGACAGGAAGGCGCCGCTGGGGAACGCCTCCGCCAGGGCGTGGAAGCTGGGCACCGGGTCGGCGGAAAAGGACACGCCCGGCAGGCGGGTGGGGTCAAAGAAGCTCTCCGACACCACCAGCACCACATTGGGCTTGACCGCCGGCTCCGCCGGCTGCTCTGCCTCCGCCCGGAGCTGGAGCAGGATGCGGTTCATGCCGTCCTCGCTGTAGCTGTCCGGCTCGGCCATGGCGCTCTCCCGGGCGGCGCTGTAAAGCCCGGCCAGAAGGCCCAGCCGGTCGTTGCGCATGGACTGGCTCTCCCCCTCCTCCCCGGCCAGCAGCACGGCAGAGGCCGGACTCAGCAGCACCCAGGCCAGCAGGGCGGCCAGAAGTCCCAGCACGCCCAGCCGCCGCCGGCCGTCCAGGGGCCGGGCCGGGCGGGACCAGACAAAGGCCGCCAGGAACAAAAGCGCCGCCAGGGCTATGCCCCCCCAGGTGCCCTCCCCCAGCTCCATGCCGGGGCGGAGGAAACCCGCCACCTGTCCCGCCTGCCCCGCCATGGCCAGGTCGCTGACCAGCAGGGGGACACCGTTGACCGCCTGCTTCAGATGGCTGGCAACAGACAGCAGCAGGCAGGGCAGGAGGGTGAGGAGCTGGCCGCAGAGCAGGCTGTCGGTCAGGGTGGTCACCAGGAGCTGGGCCAGCAGCAGCACCAGATAGGTGTACCCCGCCGCACCGGCGTGGCTCCCCATCCACGCCCACGCCGCCGCCGGCTCCTGGAGGGTGACCAGTTGGCACAGGTAGACCCCGGCCAGGGGAAGCAGCAGGGCCAGCAAGGCCCGCCCCTGGGGATCGGTGCGCCGGTACCACCGGCTCTGATGCGGCTGCAGCGGTTCCATTCTGCCCCACTCCCTCCTTTCGCGTTCTTTCTACTATAGCAGAAACGGGGGGGGCCCGCGTTTTGAAACAGAGAGCGCTATCCGCCGAATTCCACCCGGACATCCCCCATATCACTGGTCACCTTCAAGGAATGGGGGCCGCCGGGGCTTGTCATGACCGGGCGCTGTTCCGAGCCGTTCAGGGTCAGCTCTCCCATGGACAGGTGCATGTCCAGGCCGTAGTCGTCGATGGGTTCTCCGGTATACAGCTCCAGATCCCCCATGGACAGGGTGCATTCCGTATTCCCCCGGAAATTCCCATCCAGATAGACATCGCCCATAGCATTCTCCACGGTGCAAGAGCTGCGGGTGGTCAGGCCCTCCGCCGTCAGATCGCCCATGGAAACCGCGAGCGCGGCATCCGCCGCCTCCACGCCATAGAGCGCCAGGGAGCCCATTTCACTCCCCGCAGCCAGGGTCCCGGCGGTCACCCCCGTGATCGTCACATCTCCCAGAGCGGTGCGGATGTCCGCCGACTCCAGGGCAACCCCCTCGGGCAGCGTGATCACCGCCGCGACCTCGTGCTCCCAGTCAGACAGCTCCCAGGCACCCGCCCCGCTGCGTACCTTGAGGGTATCCCCGTCCAGCTCATACTCCAACTGAATTCCGCCCCAGCCGGTCAGGGAAATTCCGTACTCCCCGCCGTATTCCACGGTCACGTCCCCAATGCTCACATCCACGTCCAGCCGGGAGAAGGCCGGCAGCGCCGTCCCCTCCTCCACATGGGGAGCGCCGGTATCCACCGGCGTTTCGCTTTTATGTGCCCTGCCCCAGTCGAGGTCCAGGTGGGTCTGTGCCCCCATGGCAAAGCCCGTGATGGCCAGCAACCCCCCCGACATGACCAGGAAGGCACCAGCCCCCAGGCATACCTTTGCCGGCATGTTCATGCCCGCACCTCCCTTCGATTCAGCCAGCGGCCCAGCAGCGCCGCCATGCCGCGGAAGCACAGCCCGGCCAGCAGGAAGCTGCCCGCGATGAGGAGCAGCCCCACGCCGCTGGACAGCAGGCCGACGCCGCAGAAGAACATCATGGTGGGCAGGCCCGCGCTGAACAGCACTGAAAAGCCCGCGCAGGCGGTAAAGACCCCCGCCCCGATGGCCACCACCCCGCCCACGGCCACTCCGGCCACCAGGGCGAGGATCAGGACGACAAGGCCCAATACCATCGCCACCACCACGAGGATCAGCGGGATGGCGATGGGGGCGGCGCAGATGGCCAGCAGCACCTTCCACAGTGTACCCAGGCCGTGCCGCTCCCGGGCGGCGCCCTCTGGCGGGCAATCCCGCTCCGCCGGAACCGTCCGGCTCCGCTGTGCTCCCAGGACGCGGCCCACCAGCTCGGCCGGGGTGCCCAGTTCCCGGATCACCCGTCCCTCCCCCTGGGGGCCCGCCTCGTCAAAGTATTCCGTGTAGTAGGCCAGAATGCGCTCCAGCTCGTCGGGCGGCGTCCGCCCCGTGAGCAGGGCCCGCAACTGGGCCAGATACTCCTCTCGTGTCATATGCTCCGTCCTCTCGTTCGAGTCTGGAGAGATCATAACACGTTTTTCTTAATCCGCAACCGTAAAAAACATTAAAATTCCATGAAAGGGCTATTCGTCTGTAAAGTCCAGGCACACGTCCCCCGTACCGCTGGAGAGAGTCAGCGCCCTGTCCCCCGCGCCGCCGGACGCGAAGAAGGGGCCCGCTTTCTCCCCGTCCACCTGAAGTTCGCCGGTGCCCGTGGTCAACTGGTAGGCGTAGTCCACCCCGCTTCCCGCCGCTCTCAGGGCCACGTCGCCCACACCGGAGATCAGCTCGGCCTCCCCCACCGGAGCCGTCACATCCAGCCCGCCCACGCCGCTCTCGGCCCGCAGCAGGCCCTCCACGGCGCAGCCGCTCCAGTCCAGCGCGCCCACACCTATGGAGATCTCCGCCCGATTGAGCACCGTTCCCTCCGGGACGGTGAGCACCACCTCGCCCTTCGGGCTGCCGTCACCCGATATATTCTCCGGTGTGCTCCAGATCTCCAGCGTGTCACCGCTCTGGCTGTGGTTCAGCAGGTAAGGTGTGCCGTCTCCGTCTTGGCCACCGCTGGTCAGACTCAGATACCAGCCGTCCCCCTCCTCCATGCGGATATCACCAATGCCCACATCGATGTCCAACGCGGTAAAGGGCTCCAGCTCCAGCTTGTTTTCCGGCGGTGTGGAAACCGGGTCCTGCTCCACCACCGCAGGCTCCTGTCCTGCCGCAACCGGCTGCCGTTCCCCTGCCGCCGGTGCGTCGGGCATCCGTTGGGCCAGAAATACCAGCCTGATGCCCACGCCCAGGAGCAGAAGCGCGGCGGCGCAGATGCCGAGTACGACGGGCCAAAGCCGCCTCGGCCGCCTTTCGGCGGACGCTGCGGAGGGCGCCTGCCCCGTCCGCCCCTCCAGCACCTGGGCCGCCACGGAGGCGGGGGACCCCAGCCCCTCGGCCGCCTCCGCCTCATGCTCCTCACCCGCGTCGGCGAAATACTCCTCATAATAGGACAGCACATCCTCCAGCTCCCCGGACGGGAGCTTTCCCGCCAGCGCGTCCCGCAGGCCCGCCAGGAATTCCGCCTTATTCATGCCGCTCCTCCTTTTCGTCCAGCAAAAGTTCCTCAATCTGCCCCCGATAGCGCGCCCACTCCTTCCGGTACCCCGCCAGCAGGGCCCGCCCCGCCGGGGTGATGGCGTAGTACCTCCGGTTGCGCCCCTGGAAGGGCTTGTCATACACCGTCAGGCATCCGCTCTGCTGCAAGCGCCGCAGCACCGGATAGAGGGTGGACTCGGACAGTTCCACCACCTCCTTCATCCGCTGGGTCAGGCTGTAGCCGTAGGCGTCCTCCTTCTCCAGCACCGCCAGCACGCAGGCATCCAACAGGGGAGCACCCAATGGAAAGGTCATGACGCCGCCTCCTTTCATTTCACCAATATTATATTCTGTATAATATTATTTGTCAACAGCATTTCAGAATCCGACGGAGATTCCTTCCGACTACGGAACATCCTGTATTTCGCCGCTTTGGGGTTGTAAAAAATCAAATTTTGATATATTATGTACGGTACGAATTCTGATAAAGGATATAAGGTGAACCGAATGAGCCTTCGTATTGGCATTGATATTGGCTCCACCACTGTCAAGGTGGTGCTGCTGGACGAACAAAACAAACTGCTGTTCCGCTCCTATGAGCGGCACTACTCCAAGGCCCGGGAGCGGGCCGCCGAGACTCTGCGCTCTCTGGCGGACCGGCTCGCCGGCCGGCAGGTGCGCATCGTCATCACCGGCTCGGCCGGCCTGGGCGTGGCCAAGGCGGCGGAGATCGACTTCGTGCAGGAGGTGTACGCCACTGCCGCCGCCGTCAACCAGTACATACCCGACACCGATGCGGTCATCGAACTGGGCGGCGAGGACGCCAAAATCATCTTTTTCGGCGGCGCGCTGGAGGAGCGGATGAACGGCTCCTGCGCCGGCGGCACCGGCGCTTTCATCGACCAGATGGCCACCCTCATGAACGTGACGGTGAACGAGCTGGACGAGCTGAGCCTGCGCCACGAGAAGATCTACCCCATCGCCTCCCGCTGCGGCGTCTTTGCCAAGAGCGACATCCAGCCCATCCTCAACCAGGGCGGCCGGAAGGAGGACGTGGCGGCCTCTATCTTCCAGGCCGTGGTGGATCAGACGGTGGCCGGCCTCACCCAGGGCCGGGAGCTCAAGGGCAAGATCGTCTTCCTGGGCGGCCCCCTCCACTTCCTCATGGGCCTGCGGCAGCGCTTCGTGGAGACCCTGAAGCTGGACGCCGACCACGCCGTGTTCCCCGAGGACGGCGACTGCTTCGCCGCCATGGGCGCGGCCCTGTGCTCCTCCGACTACGGCGAGCGCTCCTTTGACGAGGTGCTGGACCGGCTGGAGAAGAGCGTGGACAGCGTGGGCCTGGTGGACACCATGCCCCCCCTCTTTGACAGCCAGGAGGAGTACGACGCCTTCCTGGCCCGTCACAACGCCATGCACCCCCCCGAGGTGGACATACACACCTACACCGGCGCCGCCTGGCTGGGCATTGACGCCGGCTCCACCACCACCAAAATCGCGCTGATCACCGCCGACGGCGGACTGCTCTACACCTACTACCACTCCAACCTGGGCAACCCGGTGGCCATCGTGCTGGAGCAGCTCCGGGAGATCTACAAGCTGTGCGGCAGCCGCATCACCATCAAGGGCGCGGCCGTCACCGGCTACGGCGAGGACCTCATCAAAAATGCCTTCTCCTGCGACGCCGGGCTGGTGGAGACGGTGGCCCACTACAGCGCCGCCCGCCACTTCAACCCCGACGTGGACTTCATCATCGACATCGGCGGCCAGGACATGAAGTGCTTCAAAATCCGCAACGGCGCGGTGGACTCCATCATGCTCAACGAGGCCTGCTCCTCCGGCTGCGGCTCCTTCATCGAGACCTTTGCCAAGGCCCTGGGCTACACCATCGCCGACTTTGCCAAGCTGGGCCTGCTGGCCAGGCACCCGGTCAACCTGGGCTCCCGCTGCACCGTGTTCATGAACTCCAGCGTCAAGCAGGCCCAGAAGGACGGGGCCAGCGTGGAGGACATCTCCGCGGGCCTGTCCATCTCCATCGTGAAGAACGCGGTCTACAAGGTCATCCGGGCCGCCAACGCCGACGATCTGGGCCAGCACATCGTGGTGCAGGGCGGCACCTTCCACAACGACGCGGTGCTCCGGGCCTTCGAGCAGGAGCTGGGCCGCAACGTCACCCGGCCCACCATCTCGGGCATCATGGGTGCCTTCGGCGCGGCCCTCTATGCCAGGGATCTGCATCTGGAGAAGAGCGCGCTGTTGAGCGAGGAGGCTTTACAGTCCTTCTCCCACACCGCCAAGCCCACCACCTGCAACCTGTGCACCAACCACTGCTCCCTCACCGTCAACACCTTTGACGGCGGGCGGCGCTTCATCTCGGGTAACCGCTGCTCCCGCCCCTTGGGCAAGGAGAAGGTGGAGAACCCCGATCTGATGAACTACAAATACAAGAAGCTCCGCGCCCTCCAGGGCAAGGGGAGCGGAAACGGCGTCCGGGGCCGCATGGGCATCCCCTTCGGGCTGAACATGTACGAAAACCTGCCCTTCTGGTTCGAGTTCTTTACCCGCCTCAACTTCGAGGTGGTGCTCTCCCCCGAGTCCTCCCGCAAGCTCTACCTCAAGGGCCAGCACACCATCCCGTCCGACACCGTGTGCTACCCCGCAAAGCTGCTCCACGGCCATGTGGAGGCCCTGGTGGAGGAGGGCGTGGACGCCATCTGGTACCCCTGCATGTCCTACAACAACGACGAGGGCATCGGCGACAACCACTACAACTGCCCGGTGGTGGCCTACTACCCTGAGCTGCTGGCCGCCAACGTTCCCCTGCTCAAGCAGACCAAATTCCTCAACCCCTACGTGGGCCTGTGGCGGCACAAGGACTTTGAAAAGCGCATCGCCCAGCTCATGGAGGAGCATTTCAGCATTCCCAGGCGGGAGACCGCGGCGGCGGCCAAGGCGGCCTACGCGGCCTACGACGCCTATGTCCACGACGTGCGGGAGACCGGCATGAAGTACATCCGCCACGCCCGGGACCACCACATGCCCATCCTCGTGGCCTGCGGCCGGCCCTACCACATCGATCCGGAGATCAACCACGGCATCAACGATCTGATCACCTCTTTCGGTTTCGTGCTGGTCACCGAGGACGCTCTGAGCTATCTGGAGGGCTATGCCCCCCGGAAGGTGCTCAACCAGTGGACCTTCCAGAGCCGTATGTATAACGCCGCACGCTATGTATGCACCCAGCCCGACATGCAGGTGGTGCAGCTGGTCTCCTTCGGCTGCGGCACCGACGCCATCACCACCGACGAGCTGCGGGACATTCTTGAAAAGGGCGGAAAGCTCTACACCCAGCTCAAAATCGACGACATCAGCAATCTGGGGGCGGTCAAGATCCGCATCCGCTCCCTGATGGCCGCCATGGAGGCCCGCCAGGCGCAGGATGCCCGGGGCTGACCATCCCGACTTTTTATAGCACAACAGGAGTTTGATGCCGTCATTGACGGCCAGCTCGCCGCCGGCTCGGGAGTCGGTGGGGGCCAACCCCCTTTGAGCGCGCGGCGCTCCCATTGCAAGCGAAAGGAATACCCGTTATGGCAGAATTAGTATACGACGAAAACGGACGGCTGCTGTTCACCAAGGAGATGAAGGAGGAGTACACCATCCTCTTCCCCACCATGCTCCCGGTGCACTTCGGCCTGATGGCCCGGATTCTGGAGACCGAGGGCTTCCACGTGGAGATGCTCACCACCAACCACCGGGGCATCGTGGATGAGGGGCTCAAGTACGTCCACAACGACACCTGTTACCCCGCCCTGCTGGTCATCGGCCAGCTCATCGACGCGGTGAAGAGCGGCAAGTACGACATGCATAAGGTGGCGCTGCTCATCACCCAGACCGGCGGTGGATGCCGGGCCTCCAACTACATCCATCTGCTGCGCAAAGCGCTGGAGAAAGCAGGTCTGAGCTATATCCCCGTCATCTCGGTCAACCTGTCGGGCCTGGAGCCCAACCCCGGCTTCAAGCTGGGGCTCAACACCCTGCGCAAGGCGGTGTTCGCCATGATGTACGGCGACATCATCGTACAGACCGCCAACCAGGTCCGCCCCTACGAGGTCAGCCGGGGCCAGACTGACGAAACCATTGAGGCGGTGGAGACCCAGCTTCTGGAGGCCATGAACCAGGGCAAGGGCCTCTCTTTCCAAAGCATGGTGGCCAACTTTGACCGCATTGTGGCCGCTTTCAAGGCCATCCCCGTGGCCGGGGAGCCCAAGGTAAGGGTCGGCGTGGTGGGCGAGATCTACATCAAGTACTCCCCCCTGGGCAACAACAATCTGGAGGAGTTTCTCCTGTCCGAGGGGGCCGAGCCGGTGGTCCCCGGCCTGACCGACTTCATCATCTTCAAGATCTACAACCGCGAGGTGGACGTGAACATCTACGGCGGCAAGTGGGTGAAGAAAAAGGTGTGCCAAGTGCTCAAGGGCTACGTGGAGAAGTGCCAGCGGGCCATGATCGCCGCCATGAAGAAGGGCGGCTTCCGCGCTCCCGGCACCTTTGAGGATCTCCGCCGCCTGATCCAGGGCTATCTGGGTGAGGGCAACAAGATGGGCGAGGGCTGGCTGCTCACCGCCGAGATGTTGGAGCTCATCCACTCCGGCACCCCCAACATCGTCTGCACACAGCCCTTCGGCTGCCTGCCCAACCACATCGTTGGCAAGGGCATGATCCGCAAGCTCAAGGACGACTATCCCTTCTCCAACATCGTGGCCATCGACTACGATCCCGGGGCCACCAAGATCAACCAGGAGAACCGCATCAAGCTGATGCTGGCCAACGCCCGGGGCCTGGCCAAGCAGGAGGCGGAGCGCCGGGAGGCTGGGGAGGCCGCTCATGTGTAAGGCCCTCTCCTTTGTGGACGCCTGCACGGAAGAGCACTTCGCGGCCATGAGCCGCAGTTCCCCACCCGGCTTCCGCCGGGCGGGGGCCCCGATTTTTTATCTGCGCGGGCGAACTGAATTCGCCCGGCATCAAGGTTTTGCCTCCGGCAAAACGCTTGTACGCGCCACCCGGCGCGGGCGGCTCATCCACTCGCTAAACGAGGTCTGCTTATGAATTCACTGCGCATCATAGACGCCTGCACGGAAGAGCACTTTGCGGCCATGAGCCGCATTCACGCCCGGGGCTGGCACGCCGCTTACCCCGGCCACGTGCCCGACGACTACCTGAGGGACGTGATCACCGAGGATCACTGGATTCCCTTTTTCCGGGAGGACTACGCCACCGGGCGGTGCCGGGGCCTGTTGCTCTGCGACGGGGATACTCCCGTCTGCTGCTGCACCTACGGACCGGTGCGGCTGGGGCCCAGTCCCCGCCAGAGCGAGGGGCTGGTGATCCACGGGGATGCCTACCGGGGCTGGGGGGAGATCATCTCCTTCTACACCGACCCCGCCTGCACCGGCCGGGGCTACGGCTCTGTGCTGATGGAGGAGGCGCTGCGCCGCCTCCGGGCCAACGGCTACCTCAACTGCTACGTCTTTGTCCTGCGGGAGAACGAGGGGGCCCGCCGCTTCTACGCCCGGCACGGCTTTGCCTGGGACGGGACGGAGGAGCACATTCCCTTCCCTCACGACATGACCTGCGTGGATCTGCGCTACACCAAACAGCTATAGCCGCACGGGCTGCCACGCCGTGCGGCAGACGGGTATCGAGGCGCGTCCTCGGTACCCGTCTTTTTTGATCAGGAGGAATTGCTTTGCAGGAAAACAAGATGGCGGTCATGCCGGTGCGCCGGCTGCTGCTGAACATGGCCTGGCCCATGATGCTGTCCATGCTGATCCAGGCCCTCTATAATCTGGTGGACAGCATGTTCGTGGCCCAGCTCAGCTCCGACGGGTTTGTAGCCCTGGCGCTTGTCTACCCGATCCAGACCCTGATGATCGCCGTGTGCGTAGGCACCGGCGTGGGCTTCAACGCCTTGTTGGCCCGCCGGCTGGGGGAGGGCCGGCCCGACGAGGCCAACCGGGTAGTGGCCAACGGCTACTTCGTCTATCTGGTCTGCTGGGTGGTCTTTCTGGTCCTGGGGGTGGGCCTGGCCCCCGTCTTTATGGGGCTCTTCGCCCCCGGGCAGCCCCAGGTGATTGACTACGGCATCCAATATCTCTCCATCGTCACTGGGGCCTCCGTCGGCATCTGCATGCAGTTTGCCGGAGAGCGCACCCTTCAGGCAACCGGCAATACTGTGGGCCCTATGGTCATCCAGGGCATCGGCGCGGTCATCAATCTGATTCTCGACCCCCTGCTTATCTTCGGCATCGGCCCCTTCCCCCGGATGGAGGTGGCTGGCGCTGCCCTAGCCACCGTGCTGGGCCAGGTGGTGGGCATGGTGGTGGGGCTGTGTATGGTGCGGCGCAGCTCCATCGTGCGCCTCTCCTTCCGGGGCTTCCGCCCGGACAGCGCCATCATCCGCACCATGTTTCGTGTGGGCGTCCCCGCCATCCTGGTGCAGGCCCTGGCCACGGTGATGAACCTGGGCATGAATCTGATCCTCCCCCTGTTCACCGCCTCCGGCGTGTTCATTCTGGGGGCCTATTTCAAGCTCCAGTCCTTCCTCTTCATGCCGGTCAACGGCCTGAACAACGCTCTCATCCCCATTGTCAGCTTCAACTACGGCGCCCGGCAGCGCAGCCGCATCACTGGGGTCATCCATTTCGCCCTGGTGCTCTCCGCCGCCATCATGGCCGTGGGCACCGTGGTTTTTCTGGCCATCCCCGGCCCTCTCCTCCGTCTGTTCGACGCAGATGCCGCCGTGCTGGCCGAGGGTATCTCCGCCCTACGCCTCATTGCCCTCTCCTTCGTATGCGCCGGGGTGTCGGTGATCCTCTGTGCCGCCCTCCAGGCCCTGGGGGCGGCCAATTCCAGCCTAGTGGTTTCCCTGCTGCGCCAGCTTGTGCTCCTTTTCCCGCTGGCCCTGCTGCTGGGCGCGCTCCGGCCCTCTCTGGTGTGGCTGGCCTTCCTCCTGTCCGAGGGCGCCGCCTGCCTCACCGCCCTGCTGCTCTACCGCCGCACCGCACGGGGTCGGCTGGCCGGTATGGAGGAATAAATGCCCCCTCCCCACTGGGCCGGAAGCCGCCGCTTCCGGCCCGGTTTTTTCTTTTAAGAGGGATTTTGACCCCACTCTATTGACAGTATAGTCCCATCGGTTATAATAAGCAGTACAAAAGCCGACACAAGGAGGTCATTCGATTGGCAAAAGCCCCCAAGGAAAAGACGAAGGTGATCGTTAAAACCTCCACCCGCATGTCCAAAAAGGGCCCTTTGACCCCCGACATGCTCCGCAAGCTGGACGCCTACTGGCGCGCCGCCAACTACCTGGCGGCCGGACAGCTCTACCTGCTGGACAACCCTCTGCTGCGGGAGCCTCTGCGCCCCGAGCACCTCAAGCGCACCCTGGTGGGCCACTGGGGCACGGTGCCGGGCCAAAACTTTATCTATACCCACCTGAACCGGGTAATCACACGCCATGAGCTGAACATGATCTATGTCTCCGGCCCCGGCCACGGCGGCAACGCGGTGGTGGCCCAGACCTATCTGGAGGGAACCTACAGCGAGTTTTACCCCAACGTGAGCCAGGACGAGGAGGGTATGCGCCGCCTGTTCCGCCAGTTCTCCTTCCCCGGCGGCATCGGCAGCCACTGCGCCCCCGAGACCCCCGGCTCCATCAACGAGGGGGGCGAGCTGGGCTACTCCCTGGCCCACGCCTTTGGCGCGGTGATGGACAACCCGACCCTGATCGCCGCCTGCGTGGTGGGTGACGGGGAGGCGGAGACCGGCCCGCTGGCCACTGCCTGGCACTCCAACAAGTTCCTCAACCCCGTCACCGACGGGGCGGTGCTCCCCATCCTCCACCTCAACGGCTACAAGATCTCCTCCCCCACCCTGTTCTCCCGCATCACATCAGAGGAGGTGGAGGACTTCTTCAAGGGCTGCGGCTGGACCCCCCGCTTTGTGGAGGGGGACGAGCCCGCCCAGATGCACCAGAAGATGGCCGCGGCCCTGGACTGGGCGGTGCGGGAGATTCAGCGCATTCAGCAGGGGGCCCGGGAGTTCGGCGAGACCACCCGCCCCCGCTGGCCCATGCTCGTGTTCCGCTCTCCCAAGGGCTGGACCTGCCCGAAGGAGGTGGACGGCGCGCCCACCGAGGGCACCTTCCGCGCTCACCAGCTTCCGGTGGCGGTGGACGCCGCCCATCCGGAGCACCTGGAGGTATTGGAGCGCTGGCTGCGCAGCTACCGGCCGGAGGAGCTCTTTGACGCCGAGGGCGCACCGGTGCCTGTCCTTCGGGCCGTGGCCCCCCAGGGGGAGCGCCGCATGGGCGCCAACCCCCACGCCAACGGTGGCATGCTTCTGCGGGATCTGCGCACCCCCTCCTTCACCCGCTACGCGGTGGAGGTACCCGCCCCCGGTGAGGCGGTGGCGGAGGACATGGCGGAGCTGGGCAAGTATGTCCGGGACGTGCTCAAGCTCAACCAGAAGGCCCGCAACTTCCGCATCTTCGCCCCCGACGAGGCCCTGAGCAACAAGCTCACCGCCGCCTTTGAAGCCAGCGACCGCCGCTGGAACGCCGAGCTGCGCTCCACCGACGAGGGGTTGTCCGCCGACGGGCGCATTATGGACAGCATGCTCTCCGAGCACATGTGCCAGGGCTGGCTGGAGGGATATCTGCTCACCGGGCGGCACGGCTTTCTCAACAGCTACGAGGCTTTCATCCGCATCGTGGACTCCATGGTGAGCCAGCACGCCAAATGGCTCAAGGTGGCCCGGCAGCTCCCCTGGCGGCAGGACATCGCCTCCCTGAACTACGTGCTGTCCTCCAACGTGTGGCAGCAGGATCACAACGGCTTCACCCACCAGGACCCCGGCTTCCTGGACCATGTGGCCAACAAGAAGGCGGACGTGGTGCGGCTCTACTTGCCCCCTGACGCCAACTGCCTGCTCTCCGTCTTTGACCACTGTATCAAAAGCCGGAATTACGTCAATGTGATGGTGGCCTCCAAGCACCCCCGGCCCCAGTGGCTCACCATGGACGAGGCCATCAAGCACTGTACCCACGGCATCGGCATCTGGCAGTGGGCCTCCAATGACCAGGGGGCGGAGCCCGACGCGGTGCTGGCCTGCTGTGGCGACACCCCCACGCTGGAAACCCTGGCAGCGGTGACCATCCTGCGCCGCCACCTGCCCGAGGTGCGGCTGCGGGTGGTGAACGTGGTGGATCTGATGAAGCTCCAGCCCCACACCGCCCACCCCCACGGGCTCACCGACGAGGATTACGACGTGATCTTTACCCGGGACAAGCCCATCATCTTCGCCTTCCACGGCTACCCCTCCCTGGTGCACGAGCTGACCTACCGCCGGCACAACAAGAACATCCACGTGCTTGGCTACCGGGAGGAGGGCACCATCACCACCCCCTTCGACATGCGGGTGCTCAACCGCATTGACCGCTTCAATCTGGTCATCGACACGGTAAAGCGGCTGCCCCAATTGGGCAACCGGGGGGCCTTCCTCATTCAACTCATGAAGGACAAGCTGGTGGAGCACAAGGAGTATATCACCGCCCACGGCCAGGACATGCCCGAAATCCGGGACTGGAAGTGGAACGGTGGAAACGGTATCTGACGCGCAAGGGGCCAGGCTTCTGTCCGGCCCCTTGCCTTTTTCCATCATTTTGGGTATGATAGATGGGAAAAAAGGAGTGAACGTATGGAATTTCGACTGGACAGCCACACCCATACCTTGGCCAGCGGGCACGCCTACTGCACCCTGCTGGAGATGGTGCGGGCGGCGGCCGACCGGGGGCTGGAGCTCATCTGCATCACCGACCACGCCCCCGGCATGGAGCTAACCACCCACAAGGACTACTTTCTCAACTTCCGGGTCATCGACCGGGAGATCTACGGCGTACGGGTCATGATGGGCGCGGAGCTCAACGTGATGGACTTTGACGGCACGGTGGATCTCTCCCCCAAGCTGCTGAACAATCTGGACATGGCCATCGCCAGCCAGCATATCTGGTGCATGCCCCAGGGCGGCGGACCGGAGGAGAATACAGCGGCCATGGTCCGCGCCATGGACAACTGCCCCAAGATCTGTATCCTGGGACACCCGGACGACGGCCGCTATCCCCTGGACTATCCGGCGCTGGTGCGGGCCGCCGGGGAGCGCAGCGTGCTTCTGGAGGTCAACAACACCTCCCTCTCCCCCGCCTGTTCCCGGGTAAACTCCACCGCCAACGTGACGGAGATGCTGAAGCACTGCCGGCGGGAGGGCGTACCGGTGGTGGTGGGCAGCGATGCCCACTTTGTCTCCGCCGTGGGCGGCCATCAATATGCCCAGGCCCTGCTGGACGAGCTGGACTTTCCCGAGGAGCTGGTGCTCAACCGGGAGCCCGCCGCCTTCCTGGCCCACCTGGAGCGCCGGCTGAGCCGCACATAAAAAAGAGGATTCCGCCCGGCGGAATCCTCTTTTCGTCTTATTGGAACAGGGGCAGGCTGCCAGCGGGGCGGTTGATCCGCTTTTGGGGCCCACACAGGGTCGACGCTGTAACAGCGCCCCTGCTCCCCGCGGGCAGAAGCCACTCGTCCGGTACCAGGGCGCACTTGAACTCACTCAACTCCGCCCTTACTCCCCTCCTTTCGCGGCTCCCACTCCGACAGCGCCAGTCCGGCCACCGTCAGCACCGCGCCCCCCAGCGAGAGGGGCGTCACCGGCTCACCCAGCACCAGCGCGGAGGTGACCAGAGTCACCACCGGCACCAGGTAGATGTAGGCGCTGGTTCTGACCGCCCCCAGCCGCCCCACGGCAAAGCCCCAGGTGACAAAGCACAGGGCGGAGGCCCCCAGCCCCAGATAGAGCAGGTTGAGCAGGTAAACCGGCTCCGTCAGAGTCCCGAGCCCGGGCCGGAAGCCCAGCACCGGCAGGACGGGCAGCAGAAACAGCAGGCCCCAGGCGAAGGTGCGGCGGGTGGTCTGCACCACCGGGTAGCCGAAGGCGGAGAGCTTACGGGTCAGCAGGGAGTAGGCTGACCAGGCGGCGGCCGCCAGCAGGGCCAGGAGATCGCCTCCGGGGTTCAGCTCCAGCACGGCGGCGCCGTTATACGACACCATCGCCACCCCGGCCAGGGCCACGGCCAGCCCCGCGAAAAAGAGGGGACGCAGCCGCTCCCGCCGCAGGAGGAAGTGGGAGAGCAGGGCGGTCAGCATCGGACTGACGGACACCAGCACCCCCACATTGGAGGCCAGCGTGCAGGTCAGGGCGATGTTCTCCAGCAGGAAATAGAGGGTGACGCCGCACAGGCCCGCCGCCGCGAACCACAGCTCCTGCCGCCGCCCGGCCAGCCGGAGCCGCCGGGGGTACAGCAGGCAGAGGGCCACAAAGCCCAGGGCGAAGCGGAGGAACAGCACCTCCACGGGCCGCAGGCCGGTCAGGAGCACCTTCGTGGAGATAAAGGTGGTGCCCCAGAGGAAGATGGTCAGCAGGGCTGCGGCGTGCCCCGTCAGGCCCGCTCGGCTCACGGCTCCCCCCGTTCCGCCGCAAACACGGCCCGGTACTGGCTGGGGGTGAGTCCGGTCAGGATTTTGAAAAAGTGGTTGAAGTGGCTCTGATCGGCAAAGCCCGCCCGCAGGGCCGCGTCCAACGGGGCGGCCCCCTGCTCCAGCAGGGCCCTGGCCTGGTTCACCCGCACCGTTTCCAGATAGCGGTAGGGGGTGATCCCCTTCTGGCGGGTGAAGCAGCGCAGAAGGTGGTACTTGCTCAGCCCCGCCAGGGTGGAGAGCTGCTCCAGCGTGATGCGCCGGTCGCAGTGGGCCTCCAGATAGTCACACACCGCCCGCACCTCGGGCCGCACCTCCTCCGGCGGCCGGGGACAGCCGCCGCAGCGCTCCAGCAGGCGGCCCACCAGCAGGAGAAAGGCCTCCTCCCGGCGGAGCTCCCCCTGCTCCCCCGCTACCAGCTCCCACACCTCCCGGAACAGACTGGTCAGTTCGCTCCCGGGCAGCACCGAAGGCGTGAAATGGGGGGCAAACTGGCGGCCGGTGACGGCTTCAGCGGCCCGCTCCATGACCTCCTGCGGCACGTGGAGCCCCCGCCAGTCCAGGCGCTCCTCCCCCACCGGACGGCAGGCGTGGGGCTCGCCGGGCTGAAAGAATACCAGCTCACCGGGGGCAAGGCGGAGGGTCTCCCCCGCGATGGTCACCTTCCGGCTCCCCCGATCCATGGTTCCAATGACATAATAGGTGTGAAAATGCTCCGGAAAGCCCTGGTCGATGCCCTGAAAGAGACATGCCTCCACTCCCAGCTCCGGATCGTAGTACACGCGCCGCAATTCCTGTTCCATAGGGCACTCCTCTGTCTGAGATGGAAGCAGTATAGCACGTCCCGCCGCCTGTTTCTTGCATGATATTGCGCATTTCCCGCACAGGGCGGCCCCGCCGCCCATATGCTGATTCAGGGGGTGGTGGGATGCAGGCGAGCTCCGGGCCGTCCGGCGAGGCGCTGCTGGCCATCGCCGCACTGGCCGCCATCCAGCTCACCGCGGGCAAGAGCGACGCCCAGGCAGCGGTGCTCGGCGCCTTCTTCACCATGCTGGGGGACGCCATCGGGCTGCTCCTGGCCCAGCGGGCGGCGCTGGAAAATCCATAGCGGGGGGCGCAGATG
>NZ_CAXSQB010000035.1:18453-34069 GCF_964239415.1 Clostridium sp. ATCC BAA-442
CCCCCCCCCCCCCCCCCCCCCCCCCCCCCCCCCCCCCCCCCCCCCCCCCCCCCCCCCGCTTCTTGTAAGCTCAGGAGCCGCTCAGGAAGGCCTGCACCTCGTCCAGCCGCTCCATGCCCTCGTCATAGCCGTCCTTCCACAGCGCCCGAATCTTCTCCACGTCCTTTTCGGTGCGGTGAAAGCCCTCCGTGCTGTGGGGGGCGAACAGGAGGGCCCGCCCCTCCCTCTCAAGCTGAAACAGCCGCTCCCGGGAGGTGTTGTAGGCGTCCGCCCGGCGGCGCAAGGTATCGCAGAACCTGGGGTACTTCCGGTAGGCCGCGTCGATGAGGGGCTGGAGCTTTTCTGGCCGTCGGACGTAGCTCCGCTCCCGGGTCAGCACCACGATCACCCGCTCGCACCCCCTCTCCAGCGCCCGCTCATAGGGGATAGCGTCGGCCGCTCCGCCGTCCATACACGGCTTACCCTGGATATCGAAAACAGGGAAGAGGAACGGCAGGGCGCAGGTGGCCTGCAATAGCTTAAACCGGTCATCCCGGCGCTCCACCGGAAAATACTCCGCCTTTCCAGTGTCCATGTTAGTGACTACCGCCTCCACCTCGCCGGGATAAGCGGCAAACGTGTCATAGTCGAAGGGAATCAACTCGTTTGGTATGGTACCAAAGACGAAATCCAGGCCAAAATAGGCCCGGTTGTCCCGCCGGAGTAGGTTGCCGAAGCCCATATACCGCTTGTCGTTGATATAGCTTACCATAATGTCCAGGTTGCGGCGGCTCTGCTTGGACACATAGCTGACGCCATAGGCAATCCCGGCTGAGACGCCGATGACATAATCCGGCAGCAGATCCCGCGTCAGCAGGGCGTCGCAGACGCCGGTGGAGAAAATGGTGCGCACCGCGCCGCCCTCCAGAACGATTCCAGTTTTCATGTCGGTTCACTTCCTTGCTGCTCCCATTATACGGCAGCGGACGCCGGCCTGTAAAGGAATTCTTGACAACATAATATTTCGCATTATAATAAATTAGGTATACAAAGGAGGCCACGCCATGCTCGTCAAGTTCATCGTCTGCGTCGTCGCCGGCCTGGGGGCCGGCATCGGAACCGGCCTGGCGGGCCTGTCCGCCGCCGCCGTCATCTCCCCCATGCTCATCACCTTCCTGGGCTTTCCCGCCTATCAGGCGGTGGCCATCTCTCTGGCCTCCGACGTGCTGGCCTCAGCGGCCTCGGCCTATACCTACGGCAAAAATAGGAATCTGGATATCCGCAATGGGCTGGTCATGCTGGCGGCGGTGCTGGTATTCACCCTGATCGGAAGCTGGGCCGCCTCCCTGGTGCCCAACGCCACCATGGGCGGCTTCTCCGTGTTCATGACCCTGCTGTTGGGCATCAAATTCATTGTGCGTCCCGTGATGACCACCAAGGAGAGCTCCGCCCATAAGAGCCGCGGGCGCCGCATCGCGGAGTCCCTGGCCTGCGGCAGCGTGGTGGGCTTCATCTGCGGCTTTATCGGCGCTGGCGGCGGCATGATGATGCTTCTGGTGCTCACCTCCGTGCTGGGCTATGAACTCAAGACCGCCGTGGGTACCAGTGTGTTCATCATGACCTTCACCGCTTTCGCCGGCGCGGTCTCCCACGTGGCCATCGGCGGCGGGCTGGATGTATTTGCCCTGACGGTGTGTGTGGTGGTCACGCTTCTGGGCGCCAGAATTGCCGCCGTCTTTGCTAACCGGGCTTCCGCCAAGGCCCTTAACCGGGTCACCGGCGTGGTGCTCACCATCCTGGGCGCAGTGATGGTGGTGGTCAACCTCCTCTCCTGAAGCAGTGGCACAGCCCCCTCCGGTCGGAGGGGGCTGCTTTTTGCCTGCGGCTCCGGACGCCCATCCCAGCTCTATTGAAGATTTCCTTGACATAGATAGACAATCTATCTATACTATACATAGATAATCTATCTATGAGGTGAGGAATATGGCAAATGACCGCACCGCTCCGGGCGGCATGGGCATGCTGCTGCTGGCCCTGCTGGAGGGCCGGGACATGTACGGCTATGAGATGATCGAGGCCCTGCGGGCGCGCTCCAACGAGGTGTTCCACCTCAAGGCGGGTACCCTCTATCCCCTGCTCCACTCCCTGGAGGCCCAGGGCTGGGTAACCTCCAGCGACGGGGTTGCCAATGGCCGCACCCGGCGCTATTACGCCATCACCCGGGACGGCCGGGCCGCCCTGGCTGAACAGCAGGCGGGCTGGTACGCCTACGCCGACGCGGTGCGCGGCGTGCTGGAGGGAGGGAATCCCTGTGGTGCGTGAGTGCGTGAACGAATATCTGGAGACGGTGGGCGGTCAGATCCGATGGCGGCGGGCCCGGCGGGTTCTCCTGCGGGAGCTGTCCGACCATATTGCCGATCAGGCCGCCGCCTTTGAGGCGGAGGGCCGGAGCCCCGAAGACGCCCTGTCCGGCGCGGTAGCCGAGATGGGAGAGCCGGAGGCGGTGGGCCGGGAGCTGGACCGCCTTCACCGCCCCCGGAACCGCTGGGGGCTGGCGATCACTGTGGCGGCCCTCTTTGCCGCGGGCGTGCTGCTCCAGCTCTTCGCCGCCGGGCTCATGGGGGACGCCAAGGACGTCTTCTACTTCCGGCGGCAGGTTTTGGGCCTGCTGCTGGCCGCCGGGGTTTTGACCGGACTCTGGTTTTCCGACTACACCCTCCTTCTGCGGCGGAAATGGGCTCCGGCGGCGGCGCTGCTCCTTCTCTGTCTGGGTCCTATTCTCTGCACTCCACTTCTCCCCTTCTACTCCTATCCCGGTTATCAGCTTGCGCTCTATTCCACTCTGCTCCTCCCCGTCCCCTACGCCGCCCTTGTGGTCTCCCTGCGGGGCAAAGGGCCGCTTGCCGTCCTGCTCTGCGGGGCCGCCGCCCTGGCGCTGCCCCTCTCCGCCTGGCTGGCTCCCAGTTCCGCCTCCTGGCTGGTCAGCGCGGCCAGTATGCTGCTGGTACTCCTGGCGGCCGTGGGGCTGGGCTGGTTCCGGGGAAAGCGGCGGTGGAATCTGCTCGCCGCCCTGGGGCCCGCTCTGGCCATCCCCTTGTACTTCCTGCGGCACCTGGAGTACGCCGCTTGGCGCATAGGCGCTTTCCTGGGGCCCGACCTGTTTTACGAGCGACTGCGCATGGGGGAATTGCCCTCCCTTTCTGTAGGCTCCTCCCCGGAGCTCCTGCTGGCGGAGGCCGCCCAGGGCCTGGGCCGGTGGGTGTTCTGGGCCGCCGCCGGGCTGATCGTCCTCTTTGCCGCCCTGCTGCTCCGGCGCATCCGCGCCCTCCACAGCCGCACGGGCAAGCTCCTCGCCCTGTCGGCCTTCCTTCCCCTGTTCCTCCAGGCGGCCATCTACTGGCTCTATAACCTGGGCTGGTGGCCGCTGGGCGTGCTCTCCCTCCCCTTCCTGTCCTACGGCGTCTTCTTCCTGTTGGTGGACGCCGCCCTGGCCGGGGTGCTCCTGTCCGTCTTCCGCATGGACGCCCTGGTGCGGGACACCGCCTGGGCCTCCAGCGCCCCGTCCCCCCGGCCCTCCGCTCTGGACATCCCCCTGGGCCGGGGACAGCTCCACATCGAATACCGCAAAGGGGCGCAACACTTTTAAACATACAAAGGAGGCCTGCGGTAAAGCCGCAGGCCTCCTTTTTCTATTCCTCGTCCGCCCGGTAGGCCATGAGCACATACTCCCAGTGCTCCACGCCCCCCTCAGGCACGCTGTGGGTGCGGAGGTAGCCGTCAATCAGTCCCAGCAGCTCCGCCCGCTCCTCCGGTTTGAGATGGAGCGCGCCGAATAGGAACTGGAGATCCTCCTGCTGTTCCGGCTCGCCGCACTGGCTGGCGGCGTGCAGCACGCCCCGGAAGGTGCCGTCCACCAGTTGGGCGGCCAGCGCCTCCCGCTCCCCCTGAAAACCGTCCTTCCGGCCCAGGCAGAGCCGGATCTCCACATCGGCCAGCCGGTAATAGGTCGCCTGCCGGCCGTCCGGCGCCGTACATACTCCCAGCTCCACCACGCCCAGCTCCTCCAGCTTGTTCAGGTGGCTCTGGGCCGCGCTGGGTGAGAGCAGCATTTTCTCCGCCACGGTGTTGGCCGTCATGGGCCGTCCCGCCCGCCGCAGCAGGTGAATGATATCCTGGCGTACCGGGTTGAGCAGCACGCGAAATTGTTTCCGTTCCTCCAGATCAATGGTTCTTGCCACCGTTGTCCGCCTCCATCTATGGTATCTATGTAATCACTCCGCCGGTTTTGCAGGCCCCGCTGGCCCATGGATGGCTATACCTCCTCCCACTCATTGACCACCAGCATATCCCCCTGCCGGAGAACCGTCCCGCCCTTGGGCACTACAGTGGTGCCGTCGGCACGGCGTACCAGGACGATAAGTACCTCCGCCGGGATACCCAGCTCCTTGATCGGCCTCCCAATCCAGTCCCCGTGCTCCGCCACAGGCACCTCCCGCAGGCTGACCCCGTCATCGTCTTCATAGAGCGGCGTGCTGAGCACCATAAGATCCCCTGCCTGGATTGCGGTATCTCCGTTTGGAATCACATTCTCGCTGCCCCGCCGGAGCATCACCACCAGCGCGTCGGCGGGCAGCTCACACTCCCCGATGGTCCGCCCCACCCACGGGTGGCCCGCGCCGATAGGGAAGCGGGTCAGGTGGAGCTGCCGCTGGTCCTGGTAGTCGTTGAAGGTACGGCTGACGCTCTCAGCACTGTCCACCATGTCCAGCTTCCGCGCCGCCAGAGGCAGTAGTGAACCCTGCACCGCCACCGAGAGCAGGGCAATGCAGAACACGATGTGAAAGAGGTCGTAGCCGATGGCGGCCCCGCTGGCCACTGCCATGATGGCAAACACGATAGATGCCGCGCCCCGCAGCCCCGCCCAGGACACCAGCAGACACTGCCGTACCCCGCAGCGGAAGGGGGCCAGCAGCAGGAAGACCGCAGCGGGCCGGGCCACAAAGGTGAGAAACACCATAATGGCCAAAGCCGGGAGAAAAACCGCCGGGAGCTGCCGTGGGAAGGAGAGCAGCCCAAGCAGGAAAAAGATCAAAATCTGCGCCAGGCCCGTAAGTCCGTCGAAAAAGTGGACCAGGGCCGCCTTATGGGGAATTTTGGCGTTTCCGATCAGGATGCCCGCCAGATAGGCCCCCAGGTAGCCGTTCCCCCCCACCACGGCGGGCAGGGCAAAGGAGAGCAGGGCCGCAGCCACCACGAAAATAGTATCCAGCCCGTCGGAGAGAGTGAGCCTGCGGAGCACCAGAATGGACAGCCCCGCCACCGCCGCCCCAAGGCCCAGTCCAAAGACAACCTGCGCAAAAATCATCCACGGGATTGCCCCGCCGCCGCCCACCCCCATCAGGGAGAGGGCGATCACCGTCAGCATATAGGAGGCCGGGTCGTTGCTGCCGCTCTCCACCTCCAGCAGGGAGGCGGTGTGGTTCCTCAGGCCCAGCTTCTTGGAGCGGAGGATGGAAAACACCGACGCGGCGTCCGTGGAACTGATAACCGCCCCGGTCAGAAAGCTCTCCAGAGCAGAAAAACCCAGTGCCAAGTGGCAGAACAGCGCTGTGAGCAGCGCGGTGACCGCCACGCCCAGGGTGGACAGCACCACCGCCCGGGCCGCCGCCGGCCGGGCCGCCTCCCAGCGGGTACCGAAACCACCGTAGAACATGATGAAAATCAGCGCTACGGAGCAGATACGCTCCGCCGCCTCAAAGTTATCAAACGGGATGCGGAACAGCCCATCCGAGCCGAACAACATTCCCAACGCCAGAAACAGCAGCAGGGCGGGCACACCCAGGCGCTGAGACAGGCGGCTGGCGACGATGCAGATGACAATGACCACCGCACAAAGTAACAGAATTGATTCCATGAAAGCCCCCTCTCACAAATAAAACAGGCGGCCCCAGTCCGAATGACCGGGGCCGCTTCGTTCTGTTGAATTGATTATAGCACAAAACAGGCCGTGTTGAAAAGAAAATCCTGCTATTTCCCCCTGTGTCCGCCATATCTGGGGTCCAGCGCGTCCCGCAGACCGTCGCCAATGCCCTGAAGGCACAGCACGGTCAGGATGATGCACAGCCCCGGCGGCACCCACACCCACGGCCGCCCGGTGAGGACAGGCAGGCTGGCGGCGTACTGGATCAGGTTGCCCCAGGACGCCTGGGGCGTGCGGATACCCACCCCCAGAAAGCTCAGGCTGGATTCGGAGAGGATGGCCCGCCCCGCCCGCAGGGGGAGGGCGCACCACACCGGCGCGATCACGTTGGGCAGCACATTGCTCCGCAGAATCCGCCCCGTCCGCCCCCCCAGGGCGCGGGCTGCCAGCACGTACTCCTTCTCCCGGACCGAGAGGGTATTGCCGTACACCAGCCGGGCGATGCCCGTCCAACCCAGCAGGCCCAGCACCAGCACCAGATTGAGGGCGGACGGCCCCACCAGGGACACCAGGCAGAGCACCAGCACAATGCTGGGGAAGCTCTGAAACACGTCGGCCAGCCGCATGAGGCAGAACTCCCAGGCCCCCCGGCGGTAGCCTGCCAGAAGGCCCAGGGGAATCCCCACCAGGGCGCTGAGGGCGGCGGAGCACAGGCCGATGAGCAGGGACACCCGCCCCCCGCAGAGCAGGCGGGCCAGGAGATCCCGGCCCACGTCGTCGGTGCCCAGGGGATGGGCGGCGGAGGGGGGCGCCCAGAAGCCCGCCTCCAGATCGCTGGCGTTGGGCTCCAGCCCCAGCAGCGGGGGCAGGAGCAGCACCGCCAGCAGCTCGGCGCACAGAATCAGCAAGCAGGCCACGGCCCGCCGGTCGCTCCGGAACCGCTCCCAGGGGCTCCGGGACAGCATACAACGCTCCACCGGCCTACCCCCTCCCATAGCGCACCCGGGGATCGGCCAGCCCGTAGGCCAGATCCAGGAGCAGGTTGGTCAGGAGCACCGCCAGGGCGATGACCACCGTCACCCCCATGACCACCGGATAGTCCCGGTTCTCAATGCCCCAGAAGAGCAGGCTGCCCATGCCCGGCCAGCCGAACACCTGCTCCACCACCACTGAGCCGCCGATGATGTGGGGGATGTGCCCCAGCACGGTGGTGAGCACCGGGGTCAGCGCCCCCCGGAAGGCGTGGCGCACCATGACGGCCCGCTCCCCCAGGCCCTTGGCCCGGGCGGTGAGGATGTAGTCCTCCCCCAGGGACTCCAGGCAGGCGGAGCGGGTCTGCTTGACCAGCTCCCCCAGGCCGCTGACACACACCACCCCGGCCGGGAGGGCCAGGTGGCGCAGGACATCCCCCACGCCGGTGAACACGCCGTACTCATACATGCCCTGGGAGGGCAGCCAGCCCAAGAGCACCGAGAAGATGAGCACCCCCACCAGGCACAGGAAAAAGCCGGGCACGCCGAAGCTCACCAGGCTCAGGGCGGAGGCCGCCCGATCCCAGCCCGAGCGGGGCCGCCAGGCCGCCAGAATACCCAGGGGGAGGGCCAGCAGAATGGCCAGTAGCACTCCGGTGCCGGTCAGCAGCAGGGACGGCCCCACCCGCTGGGCCAGCATGCCGGCCACCGGCCGGCCGCTCAGGTAGGACTGTCCCAGCTCCCCCCGGAGCAGCCCCCCCAGCCACGCCAGATAGCGCACGGGCAGGGGCTTGTCCAGCCCCAGAGCCTCCTCCAGCGCGGCCTGCTGGGCACCGCCGGAGGCCCCCTCTCCCAAGTCGGTAACATCGGCGGGCGAGAGACTTAAAAGTACAAAAACCAGAAAGGTAATCCCGAAAAACACGGGGATCGCCGTCAGCAGACGGCGGCGGAAATAGCGTCCCATCTTCTTCCTCCTGCACTTCCGGCCGCCCGTGGGCGCCACGGGCCGGATGGTACGGCCCTACGGAGGTTTTCTCATTTGTTCGGTTCCGTCAGCCCCGGTACACCCAGTCCCACACGTTCTCGTTGGAGAAGGCGGATGAGGGGTAGTCGATGCCGTCCACCGTGGGGGACTGGACGTGGAGCGTCCGCCCAAACCACAGGGGGATGAAGGGGCGCTCCCCGGCCAGCAGGGCCTGGAGCTCCTCCACCCGCGCCTGCCGCTCGTCGTGCTCTGCCGCCCCCTTGACGGCGGCGATGGCCTGGGTGTAGGGCGTCAGCTCCGCCACGTGGAACAGGTTGTTGTCGGCGGTAAAGCGGCTCTCGGTGAACCACAGGGGCAGGGCGCCGGGGGTGTGGCTGGCGATGGCCATGTCGTACTTGCCGTCCGCCATGCCAGCGAACAGGGTGGCCGAGTCCACCGTCTCGATGGTGACAGTGATGCCCGCCTCCGCCAGCTCCTGCTGCATCAGGGCGGCCAGGCCGGAGCGGTTGGCGGTGCAGGCCAGGGTGTAGGTGCGCCCGTCGTATCCTCCCTCGGCCAGCAGGGCCTTCGCCCCGTCTACGTCCCTGGCCCAGGTCAGGCCGCTGTCATACCCCGTCCCCGGGGTCAGATCGGAGGCCGCCGGCTCCCCCAGGCCCTGGGCGGTATGGAGGCACAGGGCCTCCTTGTCCAGAGCCAGGTCGATGGCCCGGCGCACCGCGGCGCTGGGGATGGTCTCGTTGTTGAGCATCAGCTCGTAGAAGGAGTTGGGCACCGTGCCCTCCAGCACCTCCAGCCCGGCGGCCCGGGCTACCTCCGCGTCCTCCACGGACACGTTGCCTCCAAAGGCGTAGTAGTCCAGATCCCCGGCGATCAGGGAGGTGAGCAGGTTGGACTTGTCAATGACCGTGATCACCAGCCGGTCAAAGCCGGGCGCCCCAAGCTGGTAGTCCGGGTTGGCCTCCAGCACTAGCTGGCTCCCCGGCGTCTCGGAGACGAATTTGCAGGGGCCGGAGCCAACAGGCTCGTCCCACAGCGCCAGCTCCATCACGTCCTCCGGCGCTGTCCCCTCCAGCAGATGGGTGGGCAGAACGTAGTACTCCCGGTTCTTGTCCAGCAGGAAGTCCTCCGGCGTGGTGGGGGTCTTGAAGGTGAGCTTCAGGGTGTACTTGTCCACCGCCTCCGCTCCCAGGGCCTCCCCCGGCACCGCCGCGCCGGTGTCGTCGGTGCCGGAGAGCACCGCAAAGGCCGACCGCCCCAGGGTGGGGCAGGCCGGGTCGGTCAGTAGGGCAATGGTATCCGCCCAGTGCTCCGCCGTCACCGGAGTGCCGTCGTGGAAGGCGGCATGCTCGTCCAGGTGAAACAGGGCGGCCGTCCCGCCGTCGGCGCTCTCCCAGGAGGACGCCGCGCGGGGCTCCAGGGAGCCGTCGGCATGGACATAGGCCAGGCGGTCGTAAATCTTGTCGTAAATGATGCGGGAGTAGTTGCTCCCCGAGGGGCTGTTGTAGGGCATCAGAGCGTCCCAGGCATTGGATAGGCCGTAGCGGACGGTATCCGCCGCTTTGCCCTCCGGCCCGCAGGCCGCCAGGGACAGGGCCAGCGCCGCGGCCAGGAGCAGAGCAGTGAGCCTTTTCATTCCGTCCCCCCTCATTCCACGGTCACCGACTTGGCCAGGTTGCGGGGCTTGTCGATGTCGCAGCCCCGCTGGAGGGCCACGTAGTAGGCAAAGAGCTGCATGGGCACCACGTCCAGAGAGGGGAGAAGCAGGGGGTGGGTGTCGGGGACGGGGATCACGTGGTCCACCGTCTTGGCCATGTCCGCCGCCCGGGCGTCCACGGTGAGGCCCAGCACGTCGGCCCCCCGGCTCTTCACCTCCACCACGTTGCTCATGGTCTTGTCAAAGAGCTTGACATAGCTGGCCAGGGCCACCACCAGGGTGCCCGGCTCGATGAGGGAGATGGTGCCGTGCTTGAGCTCGCCGGCCGCGTAGGCCTCCGAGTGGATGTAAGAGATCTCCTTGAGCTTGAGGGAGCCCTCCATGCCGATGGCGTAGTCGATGTTGCGGCCGATGAAGAAGATAGAGGGGTGGTTGAAGTAGAGGGAGGCGAAATACTGGATGTCCGCCCGGTTGTCCAGAATCTGCTCCAGCTTGGTGGGGATCAGCAGCAGCTCGGACACAATGCGGTCGTACTCCGCCTCGTCCAGGGTGCCTAGGGCCTCGGCGCAGTACAGGCCGATGAGGTACACCACCGCAAGCTGGGTGGAGAAGGCCTTGGTGGTGGCCACGGCGATCTCCGGCCCGGCCCAGGTATAGAGCACGTCGTCGCTCTCCCGGGCGATCGTGGAGCCCACCACGTTGACGATAGAGAGCACCCGGGCTCCCAGGCGCTTGGCCTCCCGCAGGGCGGCCAGGGTGTCCACCGTCTCGCCGGACTGGCTGATGACCAGCACCAGGGTTTTGTCGGTAACGATGGGGTCGCAGTAGCGGAACTCGGAGGCCAGCGTCACCTCCACCGGCTTGCGCAGCAGCCGCTCCAGGGTATACTTGGCGGCCATGCCCACGTGGTAGGAGGAGCCGCAGGCTATCACATAGAGCTTGTCCAGCTCCCGCAGGTAGTCCGGCTCCAGGTTCAGCTCATCCAGCACCACCCGCCCCTCCTGGATGCGTGGAAACACGGTCTTGCGGAATGCCTCGGGCTGCTCCATGATCTCCTTGGCCATGAAGTGCTCGTACCCGCCCTTTTCGGCGGCGGAGATCTCCCAGTCCACGTGGCAGCGCTCCTTCTCCACGGGCCGGAGATAGGCGTCATAGACCCACAGGTGGTCGGCGGTGAGCTCGGCAATCTCCCCGTCATCCAGGTAGCACACCTCCCGGGTGTACTTGATGAGGGCGGTCACGTCGGAGGCCAGATAGTGGGCCCCCTCCCCATAGCCCAGAATGAGAGGGCTGTCCTTCCGGGCGGCGATGAGCCGGTCGGGGCAGTCGGCGCAGACAATGCCCAGGGCGTAGGCCCCCTGGATGCGGTTCAGTGTCTTCACCACCGCGTCCAGGATATCCCCGTCATAGTAGTGTTCCAGCAGTTGGGCCACCACCTCGGTATCCGTCTGGGAGACGAAGGTAATCCCCTCCGACTGAAGAAACTCCCGCAGCTCCATGTAATTCTCGATGATGCCGTTGTGCACCACCGCAAACCGGCCGCTCTCGCTGACCTGGGGGTGGGAGTTGACATCTGAGGGCTCCCCGTGGGTGGCCCAGCGTGTGTGTCCCAGCCCCAGTGTCCCGTGGACCGTCCTGCCCCCCTGTACCAGATCTTGGAGTACCTGGAGACGGCCCTTAGCCTTGACCACCTGCAGGCCCTCCCGCCTGCCGTAAACCGCGATGCCCGCGGAGTCATAGCCCCGATATTCCAACCGGGAGAGGCCGTCCAGCAGAATGGGGGCGGCCTCCTCCCGTCCGACAAATCCGACAATACCGCACATGGGATTTCCCTCCTGTTTCTATACTCTAAAGTAGTAGTATACCACGTCCCCCCCTCTCCTGGCAACCTCAATTCCCCTTGCCCAGGCGGCTGAGGGGAGGTGTCTCCACCAGAATGGTGTCCGCGCCGAAGCGGCGCACCGCCTCCCAGGGAAAGACCCGGTCCTCCTCCCGGCCCAGCAGGCCAAACAGCCGCAGGCGCCCCGGCACCACCAGCGCCCGGACCTGCCCGCTATCCAGATCCACCTCCACATCCCCCACCCAGCCGTAGCGGCTGCCGTCGGACACATTGATAATCTCCTTATACCGCAGCTCCGAAACCCGGCACTCCATGGCACACTCCCCCTTCGGCACACTCTATGTGCCGCCCGGCCCGTCCTATACCCGCTTACCTGCCGGTAACTTTCTTGCACTGCCGGAACAATGCGTCTATAATAGAGAAAACGACCATGCCGGGAGGAGAATTCCATGCTGGAGAATCTGGCCTACTGCCTCAACGCCACCGCCCCCATCTTTCTGCTGATGCTGCTGGGTCTGGTGTTCCGCAGGCTGGGCTTTTTCAGCCAGGCCTTTGCGGACAAGCTCAACGATTTCGTCTTCAAGGTGGGGCTGCCGGTCATGCTCTTCAAGGATCTGGTGGAATCCGACTTCTTCACCGTGTGGGACGGCCCCTTTGTGCTCTTCTGCTTTCTGGCCACCCTGGGCTCCATCCTTCTGACCGCAGCCCTCAGCTTGTTCTGCCGGGAGCGCCCCCTGCGGGGGGAATTCATCCAGGTGGGCTACCGCAGCAGCATCGCTCTGCTTGGGGCCGCCTTTCTGGAGAATCTCTACGGCACCGCTGGGGCGGCCAGCCTGGTGATCATCGGCGCGGTCCCCCTCTACAACGTGGCGGCGGTGATGGTGCTCTCCCTCACCAGTCCCCAGCAGAGCGGCCTCAACCGGGCCGCGTTAAAGAAAGCCCTCAAGGGTATTGTCACGAACCCCATCATCCTGGGTATCGCCGCCGGTCTGGTGTGGACGCTGCTGGACATCCCCCAGCCTCAGATTCTGCAAAAAACGGTGTCCAGCCTCTCCGCTACCGCCACCCCCCTGGGCCTCATGGCCCTGGGCGCCTCCTTCGATCTGAAGAAGGCCCTGGGCCGCTGGAAGCCCGCCTTCGCCGCCACCGCCGTGAAGCTGGTGCTTCTGGCCGCCCTCTTTCTCCCCATCGCCGTGGCCATGGGAGTACGGGACGACAAGCTGGTGGCCGCCCTGGCCATGCTGGCCAGCCCCACCACCGTCAGCAGCTTCGTCATGGCCCGCAGCATGGGGCATGAGGGCACCCTCACCGCCAGTACGGTGATGCTCACCACCTTTTTCAGCATCCTTACCCTCACCCTCTGGCTCTATCTGCTCCGCACGCTGGGGCTGATCTGACACAAACGGCGTGGGAGCCGGGCATTCAGCCCGGCCCCCAAGCCGTTTGTTCGGTTACAGTACGCCCTTGCAGACATTGACCACAAAGTCCTGCACGTTGGTGACAATGGTGCGCACCGACAGGCTGCCCCGGTCGCGGAGCTTGTTCACCGCAAACTCCGAGATGTCCACCGAATAGAAATACACCGGTCGCACCACCCCGTCCACCACCCGGTAGGAGGGGGTCATGTTGCCGGTGGCTACGGTATGGAGGGTGGAGGCCATGCAGATGACCGTGGTGGCCTCCCGTACCAGGGTGCGCATGGCGTCCTGCCCTTCGTACACGTTTCCATAGACCTCGGGCAGAGGGCCGTCATCCCGGACGGAGCCCACCAGCACGTAAGGAATGTGGTTGCGCACGCACTCGCAGATAATGCCGTCCTTCGCCTTGCCCGCCTCCACGAAGGCGGCGGTGGAGCCGCACAGGCGGATGGCGTTGAGGGTATCGATGTGGTTATAGTGGCCGTTGGGCATACTCTTCTGTGTGTAGATGTCCTGGCCCAGGGCGGTGCCGAGGTAGCTGGCCTCCAGATCGTGGGTGGCCAGTGCGTTGCCCGCCAGCAGGCCGTGAACATACCCGCCCCGCACCAGGGCGGCGAAAGCCGCCCGGGCGTCGTGATCGAAGGCACAGGCAGGCCCCATCACCCACAGGATGCGGCCATGCTCCTTCTCGTGGCGGAGCAGCTCATAGATGGAGTCGTAGTCCATGGAGTACGCGGTCTCCCGGGAGCGGCCCTGGCGGAATGCAAAGGTCTCCGCCTCCCCCTTCTCCTCGGCAAAGCCGAAGGGATAGACATAGATGCCCTCGGAGGCGTCCTCCGTGCGGCCCACCGCCACCGGCTCGCCGGCCTTCAGGTTGCGAAACTCCACCGCGGCGATCTTCCCGTCCCGCAGGGCGGCCACGCAGTCCATGCGGCTCTCCTCAGCCAGCAGCCACCGACCCCCCACCTTGAAATACTCCGGATAGATGGTGGTGGCGTGGTAGCCCTCTGGAGCCACCCCATCCTTGGGGGCCGGCTCAAACCGGGCCTCCGGCGCGCTCTGGAACCGGGTCTCCTGGAAGTCGGGCTCATGGTACTGCGGCAGGGTAAAGCTCATAAAAAAGAACCCCTTTCGTCATTTTTCTGTCCCATTTTACCATGAAAGGAGCAAAACTGCCAACCCCCGCCCGGAAAATAGTTCCGTACGGGGGTTGGCAGTTTGCTGCCTCTTTTTATGAGATTTTCCCTGCTCCCTGCCTTTCCGCCGGGGCGGCGCTGGAAAAGAGCGCCTTTCCCACCTACAGATTTTTCTTAATCTGGTTAATGGTGCTCTTTCTCCCATCCGCACATGCGGCGGATGGGGCCCGGATTTTATTCTTCCCCGGCGGAAGTAAATTCCGCCGGGGCAAGGTTTGCTTCACAAAACGCTTGCGCGCCGCACCTGCGGCGCTGGAAAAGAGCGCCTTTTCCACCTACAGATTTTTCTTAATCTGGTTAATGGCGCTCTTTTCCAGGCGGGAGACCTGGGCCTGAGAGATGCCCACCTCGGCGGAGACCTCCATTTGGGTCTTGCCCTCGAAGAAGCGCAGGTTGAGGATGTGCCGCTCCCGGTCGGAGAGGCGGTTCATGGCCTCCTTGAGGGCGATGTGCTCCAGCCAGCTCTCGTCGGTATTCTTTGAGTCCTTCACCTGGTCCATGACACAGATGGTGTCCCCACCGTCGGAGTACACCGGCTCATAGAGGGAGACCGGGTCCAGAATGGCGTCCAGGGCAAAGACCACGTCCTCCCGCTTGAGCTCCAGCAGCTTGGCGATCTCCTCGATGCTGGGCTCCCGCTGGTGCTCGCTGATGAATTTCTCCTTAGCCTGGAGCACCCTATAGGCCGTGTCCCGCATGGAGCGGGACACCCGGACGGAGGAGTTGTCCCTCAGGTAGCGGCGGATCTCCCCGATAATCATGGGTACGCCGTAGGTGGAGAAGCGCACGTCCAGGTCGGTATTGAAGTTGTCGATGGCCTTTATAAGACCGATGCACCCAACCTGGAACAGGTCGTCCAGATTCTCTCCCCGGTTGGAGAACTTCTGGATCACCGAAAGGACCAAGCGGAGGTTGCCCGCGATGAGCTGCTCCCGGGCCTCCATGTCCCCCTCCTTGGTGCGGCGCAGCAGCTCCATGGTCTCCTCATTCTTGAGGACCTTCAGCTTAGATGTGTTGACACCGCAGATCTCTACCTTTCCCTGCATGGCCGCTGCCTCCCTTTGACCGACTGAATCTGTGTTCAGTATGTCCGTGGCGTGGCCTTTCATACGGCTGCAGGGCGGGCTATATTTTTTATTGTGGGACGGTTTTCGATGGACTTTGCCGCCCCTCTTGCGCTTTGGCCCGGTTCATGATACGATAATTAACAAGAATAATCAGGTCAGTTTGGAGGTGTCTCCATGTTTACGCCTATTTTGGACAGCAGCCAGCGCCGCCCCCTCTACGAACAGCTCTACCGCTATATCCGGGGGGAGATCGAGGCGGGCCGTCTCGCCGCCGGAGAGCGCCTGCCCTCCAAGCGGGCGCTGGCAGCCCACCTGAAAATCAGCGTGGTAACGGTGGAGGGGGCCTACGGCCAGCTTCTGGCGGAGGGCTACCTCCGCTCGGAGCCCAAGCGGGGCTTTTTTGTTCAGGCCGTACAGGAGGAGCACCGCTCTCCCGCTCCGGCCCGCACCCTGTCCGTGCCGGCCCCGCCCACGCCGGCCCTCCCCTATGACTTCTCCACCAGCGCGGTGGATACTGCCCTCTTTCCCTTCGCCACCTGGGCCAAGCTCATGCGGGAGGTGCTCTCCGAGCAGGCCGCCCCCCTCC
>NZ_CAXSQB010000036.1:0-12420 GCF_964239415.1 Clostridium sp. ATCC BAA-442
TGGCGAAGATGCTCTCCGTCATCATGAACAAGGGCGTGGACAACAGCGCTCTGTACCAGAGCGTCAACTCCGGCCTGACCGATATCACCAGCAACTGGGCCAAGGGCCATATCAACTACTGCTACACCACCGGCATCATCGCCGGCCGCGGCAACGGCACCTTTGATCCCAGCGCCACCGTGACCGCCCTGGAGGCGGCCAAGATGCTGCTGGTGGCCGTGGGCTACGATCCCAAGATCGAGGGCTTTGAGGGTGCCGACTGGGCCATCAACGTGTCCGTCCGCGCCGACGAGCAGGGCATCTTCGAAGGGTTCACCAAGGATCTGTCCGCTCCCCTGAACCGCGACGACGCGGCCCTGCTGATCTACAACGCCCTGGACGTGGAGATGATCCAGAGCTACACCACCAACAACTACCCCATCGTTTACAGCGATCACCGCACCATCCTGTCCGACAAGTACGGCGTGATCAAGGTGGAGGGCGTTGTCACCGCCAATGAGTGGGCCATCCTGGACGACGACACCGATACCGCGCTGCAGGAGGGCAAGACCCGCATCTACAACCCCGACGGCATCCTGTCCACCACCGGCAACACCGCCGTGGCCCAGGATTCCAGCGCCAACGTGAAGACCCAGGTCTTCAATGTCAGCACTCCTGTTGATATGCTGGGTAAGGCCGTCACCATGTACGTGAAGAAGACCACCATTCTGGCCGACTCCACCGTGTATGGCGCTCCTGTGGTCTCCGACGTGAACACCGTCATTGAGACCGGCGAGAAGGTCACCGGCGGCGACTCCAAGGACGACGACTCCCTGGCCGCCCTGCTGAAGGGCACTGGCCTGGCCACCGATAAGGCCACCGAGTATTACCACAACTATGAGGAAGTGGCCATTGACAGCGCTGATGTGGACGATATCATGAACGTGAAGGGCGCCGCCCTGACCGTCATCGACAACGACAACGACGGCTATGTCAACTATGTCATCTCCGTGGAGAAGTCCCTGACCCATGTGTCCGGCGTCAGCTCCAAGAACGAGACCACCACCCTGTACGGCCTGCCCGGCGACGATGTCATCGACAACGAGGATATCGTGACCACTGCCACGGATCTGACCAAGGGCGACGTGGTGCTGGTTGTCCAGTACGGCGGCCGTACCTATGTGGAGGAGCCCAAGACCGTTACCGGTGAGATGGAGCTCTTCAACGCCAAGAACAAGGACGACAACAAGAACTACATCAAGGTCGGCGGCGAGGAGTACAAGCAGGACGGCCTGGAGGTTCTGAGCAACATCAACAAGGATAACCCCGTCAAGTTCCTGATCTCTGAGTGTGACGATAAGGCCAACGGCGTGCAGTTTGACGCTCAGTACGACTTCTTCCTGGACGACTTCGGCAACATCGTGGCCTTCCGTGAGGTCGAGGGCGCTCCCACCCAGTACGCTCTGGCTCTGGACTCCGCTTACTCCATCAACGGCCTGACCACCACCGGCCAGATCAAGCTGCTGCTGGCGGACGGCACCTCCAAGGTCTATGACGTGGACATGGACGCCACCGCTGACCGCTTTGAGGATCTCGCCAATTCCGACGACAACAGCACCAAGGACAGCGCGGTTGAGACCTGGTTTGGCAGTGCGATCACCGACGACAACTCCATGGACGCCGTCCTGAAGTTCATGGGTTCCGATGACGCTACCGCTGCCGGTGCCAAGACTAAGGGCTATGCCTCCGGCAACTTGGTGGCCTACACCATTGACGACGATGAGGTCGTGACCTTCGGGCCTGCTGAGCTGGATGACGGCGTGATCGTCAATGGCACCAGCAAAAACTATA
The DNA here is from genome assembly GCF_964239415.1 of Clostridium sp. ATCC BAA-442. Lineage (NCBI taxonomy): Bacteria > Bacillati > Bacillota > Clostridia > Eubacteriales > Clostridiaceae > Clostridium > Clostridium sp. ATCC BAA-442. The sequence goes on from NZ_CAXSQB010000036.1 coordinate 1,831, forward strand.
TCAAAGGCGACAACTACACAGAAAGCGGGAAGTCTACTTTCTTCCATAGTAGCCAGACCGAGCTGAAGGCTGATGTTGCCAGAGGCGATGTCGACCTGCGTCTGGAGAACAGCTCTGTTGATACCCACACCAACAGCTATGGTATCGACGAGGAAACCATTATTTACTACTATAATGGATCCAAGGGCTATGTGGCCGTGGGCTATGACAACATGGCCAAGATGATCGACGCTGATAAAGCGGGTGGTATCGATAACGGCAAGGTCCGCGCCTCCGTGGTGGCCTTCGACGATGCCACCGACGTTGCCGAGGTCATCGTGCTCTACACTGACCAGGCCAAGTTCGGCACCGACGCCTATGTCTATGTCATGAGCGTCTACGACAAGTCCGGCAGCGTGTATACCTACTCCGTCATTGACGAAGAGGGCAACGTTCTCCAGATGCAATCCAAGACCAAGGGAATGGCCGGCAAGCTTTGCACCTACACGACCGATGGCGACTACTACGTACTGGAGGCTCAGGCCGATTGTGTGTCTAACAGCAACAAGACCGCTGCGGCTGACGTGGCCAACGACGTGGGCCTGATTGTTACCACCCGTACCAAGTACTTCAAGGTCTATGACTTCGACAAGGCAACTGATCTGATGTCCGATGACGAGACTGTGAAGCAGTCCTTCGTGAGTGGCGTCAATGACAACTCCAACACCGACTGGGAGCGCTATGCCGACAAGGCCCTGGTTATCGACGTGGAGAACACCGAGGTGGACGACAAGACTGCCGCTACCACTGAGTTGACCTCCGGTCAGTACGGTATCGTGGTGTACAACGATGACGGCCAGGCCGAGGTCGTGTATGTCACCGATACCTACAAGATGGAGGTTGACGTTGACGCTGGCGATGACGACAACGCCAATAACGACCGCATCACCTCCACCACTGTGGACGGCGTTAAGACTGCCAGCGCTGGCGACTATACCACCATCGCCAAGGCCGTTGCGAATGCCACCACTCTGCCTCTGTCTGCTGAGCAGGCCAAGAAAGCTACTGTGACCATCACCGTCGACAACTCTGTTACCGCGCACACTTCCGGTATCTTCACCACTGCGGCGGTCGCTGAAAATGGCACGGATAGTGATCTGATCAGCCGCGATGACGACATTGCTAAGGCCCAGAACCTGAATAACGGCAACGTTATTGTGGTAAAGACTTGGGACGGCACTTCTGCCCGTTACTCCGCCTACATTGTTGAGGTTCAGTAATCTGGCATTGCTGTTAAACTCAAGTTCAAACAAGAATCCCCCCGGACTTGTCCGGGGGGATTCTTGTTATTATTGGAACGCCAAATACAGATATTCTCTCCCTACCTCGTTCAGATTGGCATTCCGGTCATCCTGAACGCGGAACCCGCTGTCAGTCATGACCATATAAGCAGTGTCCCCGTCGATGGAGAGCCGCGGCTGGTTGTAGGACTGATATCCCAGTGAGACCAGCACAGCGGCGGGCCGGAAGCCCAGCTCCACTGTCAAATAGCTTCCGTTTCCGGTATAGGAGCCTTTGACCGTGTGGCTGCACGCGGCAATGGCTCCGTCAATTTTGGCGAAGTCCGCGTTGAAATCCGTCCGCAGGAAGCTGTCCTCCGATTCCCACTGGTGGAGCTGATAATGTTCCGTATAATTTGCCATAAATATTCCCCCTTTCGGGATATGAGAGTCCCCCACGCCCGGCGTACCGCCGGACGCGGGGGACTCCTTCTGCCGGACGCCCTGCGGGCGGGTGTGGGTACCCGCCCCTACGTCCAAGCGCCGCAAGATAGCCCGCCGGGAACGGAACCCCGGAAGTAGGGGCGGCTTTTATGGCCGCCCGCAGGCGGGGACAAGCCCCGCCCCTACGGAGCATTTTGCCGGGCGCTGCCTGCCGCAGCAGACCTCTGTAGGGGCCGATGCCCACATCGGCCCGCACCTCCGGGCCACCGGCCAGCTCCGGGGGGGGGGGGGGGGCCCCCCCCCCACGGGCGGGGACAAGCCCCGCCCCTACGGGGCGAAGCGTTCCCAGCGGGGGCAAAAAGGGGGCGGCCGCAAGTGCCGCCCGTGCACAGGGTGTAAAATGAATTTTGGGGCGACACCGCCTCTGTTCAGGTTCCCGCTACTCCGGGAGGCTGGAAATCCGTGCTGCTCCCGACGTGAAAAAACCGGTTCCCCGGCGCGGACGCCGGGGAACCGGTTTACTCTATTCACTCACTTTTTCAGACTCTCGGCCCAGGCGGCATACTTGGCCACCTTGGCGTCGCAGGCCTCCCTGGAGGCGTCGTTGGCCAGGATATAGACCTTGACCTTGGGCTCGGTGCCGGAGGGGCGGACGATGAGGCTGGTGCCGTCGGCCATCTCATAGCGCAGCACGTTGGAGCCGGACAGCTCCATGGTGCTCTTCGCGCCGTCGGCCACGTTGACCACGCTGCCGTCCTTGTAGTCCTTCTGCTGGAGTACGCCCACGCCGGCGATCTCCACCGGGGGCTGGGCCCGCAGATTGGCCATCAGATCGGCCATCTTTTTCAGCCCGTCCAGGCCGGGCATCACCAGGTTCAGGGTCTTTTCGCCGTAATAGCCGTACTTCTCATAGCAGGCCAGCAGGGCGTCGTACAGGGTCATGCCCTGTCCAGCGTACCAGGCCGCCATCTCGGTGAGGGACAGGGCGGCGGTGACGGCGTCCTTGTCGCGGACATAGTCGCCCAGCATGTAGCCGTAGCTCTCCTCGTAGGCGAAGATCACCTTGCCCTCCCCGGCGTTCTCCAGCTTGTCCTTCTTCTCCGCCAGGAACTTGAAGCCGGTAAAGGTGTCGTAGCTTTTCAGGCCGTTGGTCTCGGCGACCTTGCGGGCCATCTCGGTGGTAACGATGGTCTTGAGAGCCACGGGGTTGGCGGGCATCTTGCCGGTGCGCTGCTTTGCCCCGATCAGGTAGTCCAGCAGCAGCACGCCGGTCTGGTTGCCGGTGAGCACCTTGAACTCCCCGTCGGAGGTGCGCACCATGATGCCCACCCGGTCGGCGTCGGGGTCGGAGCCGAGGATAAAGTCCGCCCCCTCCTTCTTGGCCAGATCCACAGCCAGATAGAAGCCCTCCGGGTTCTCCGGGTTGGGGGAGACCACGGTGGGGAAATTGCCGTCGATGACCATCTGCTCGGGGACACAGATGACGTGCTTCATGCCCAAACGGCGCAGGGCCTCGGGGATGAGCTTGTAGCCGGTGCCGTGGAAGGGGGTGTAAACCATCTTGAAGGTGTCGGCCACCTTCTCCACCGCGGCCTTGTCGTTGACCTGACCCATGACGTTGGAGAGGAACTTCTCGTCGGTCTCAGCCCCCATGACGGTGATCAGGCCCTTCTCCACCGCCTCGTCGTAGTCCATGCGCTTGATGGAGGCGAAGAAGTCCAGCTCCTCCATCTTCTTGGCGATGGCCTCGGCGTGGTGGGGGGGGAGCTGGGCGCCGTCCTGCCAGTAGACCTTGTAGCCGTTATATTCCTTGGGGTTGTGGCTGGCAGTAACGTTTACGCCGGCGATGCAGCCATACTCCCGGACGGCGAAGGACAGCTCGGGGGTGGGGCGGAGAGACTCGAAGATACGTACGGGTATGCCGTTGCCCGCCATGACGCCGGCGGTCTCACGGGCGAACTCCTGGGAGTGGTTGCGGCAGTCGAAGCACACCGCCACGCCGCGCTTCACCGCCTCGGGGCCCTCGGCCAGGATGACCTCGGCGAAGGCCTGGGTGGCGTGGCGGATGACGTGGATGTTCATCTGGTGCAGGCCGACGCACATGGTGCCGCGCAGGCCGGCGGTGCCGAACTCCAGCGGGGCAAAGAACCGGCTCTCAATCTCCTTCTCGTCGCCGGAAATAGAGCGCAGCTCCTCCTTTTCCGCCTCGCTGAGCGCAGAACTGCTGAGCCACTTTTCATAAACATCACGATAGGACATGGGACTAACCTCCAATATCTGAAATTCTGGCGTAAACAATGTACTGCACTGTGATTATAGCACAAAAATTTACCAATATCCAGCCCGTCTTTTGACGAATTCGGGAGATTGTCACGCCTACTTGTGGTAGCTGGAGCCTTCGTCGATCTTGAAGCTGCGGTAGAGCTGCTCCAGCAGCATCACCCGGGCCAGATGGTGGGGAAAGGTCATGGGGGACATGGACAGCTTGGCCCACGCCTGGGCCTTGAGGGAGGGGGCAAGGCCGTAGGAGCCGCCGATCAGAAAGGCCAGGCTGCTTCCCCCCCGGCTGCTCCAGTCGGACAGGAGGCCGGAGAGCTCCTCGCTGGAGCGCATGCGTCCCTCCACGCACAGGGCGACCAGGCTGGCCCCCGGAGCCAGCTTGGCGCGGATGGCCGCCGCCTCCTTCTCCAGGGCGGCGTCGATCTGGGCCTGGGAGGGATCGGACGGCAGCCGCTCCTCCGGCAGCTCCACCACCTGGAGCTTACAGTAGGCCGACAGGCGCTTGACGTACTCCGCCGCCGCGTCGATGTAAAATTTCTCCTTCATCTTGCCCACGCAGATGAGCTGCACCCGGATGCCCTTCATACCGTGTACCTCCGGCTCTTCTCGCTGCGGGGGGCCACCTCCAGCGCCACGTCCCGGCCCACCGCCGCGCCCCGGCGCTCCAGTACGCCCCGTACCACCTCGTGGGCCCGGGCGGGGGTGTTGTTCTCATGGGACAGGTGGGCCAGCACCACCGTGCGGGCGCCCCCCTCCACCGCCGTCCAGGCCAGCTCGGCCCCCGCCTCGTTGGACAGGTGGCCCCGGTCGCCCAGAATGCGGGCCTTGAGGTGGAAAGGGTAGGGGCCGGACTGCACCCACTCCACGTCGTGGTTGGCCTCGGCCACCAGGAGATCCGCCCCCCGGATGCCGCGAAGCACCGCCCCGGTCACATAGCCCAGGTCGGTGACCACCGCCGCCTTCCGCCCCCCGGCGGACAGGGCGTAGCCCACGCTCTCCGCCGCGTCGTGGGAGGTGGGGAAGCTCTCAATCGCCAGCCCGCCGATGGAAAAGCCCTCCCCCGGTGCCACAGGGCGGAGCAGCTCCTCCAGAAAGGCGATGCGGTAGCAAAGCTGCCGCCCCGTCCCAGGGCTGGCATACACCGGCAGCCTGAGCTGCTTGGTCAGGGTGGTCAAACCGGAGATGTGGTCGCTGTGCTCGTGGGTGATCAGCACGCCGGCGAGCTCCGTTGGCTCCACGCCCAGCTCCTTCAGGCCGGTGCAGATACGGCGGCAGGAGATGCCCGCGTCCACCAGCACATGGGTGCGGCCGTCGGTCACCAGCAGGCTGTTGCCGCTGGAGCCGCTGGCCAGGGTACAAAGTTCCAGCACGGAATCGCTCCTCACTATGTAGTCTCTCTGCGCAAAAAAGGGCGGCGGCCTGCGCCGCCGCTCCCTGTTTTCTTTTTAGCCTACCTGGCTCTGCTTCTCCTCGTCCGGGGTGACCACCACGCGGATGTCCGCCCCCACGCCGGAGAGCTTGCGCACGATATCCTCGTAGCCCCGCTCGATGTGGTGGATGCAGCCAATTTCGGTGGTGCCCTGGGCCGCCAGGCCCGCGATTACCATGGCCGCCCCGGCCCGCAGATCGCAGGCCTGGATACGGGCGCCGGTGAGCTTCTCCACGCCCTCGATGACGGCGATCTTGCCGTCCACCTGGATCTGGGCGCCCATCCGCCGGAACTCGTCCACATAGCGGTAGCGGTTGTCCCACACGCCCTCGGTGAGCACGCTGGTGCCCTCCGCCAGGCAGAGGACGGCGGCAATCTGGGGCTGCATGTCGGTGGGGAAGCCGGGGTAGGGCAGGGTCTTGACATTGGTGCGGGTCAGCTTGCCGTGCCGGCGCACCAGCACCGCGTCATCCCGCTCCTCCACGTCCACCCCCATCTCCAGCAACTTGGCGGTGATGCACTCCAGATGCTTAGGGATGACGTTGCGGATGAGCACCTCGCCCCCGGCGGCGGCCACGGCGGTCATATAAGTGCCCGCCTCAATCTGGTCAGGGATAATGGAGTAGCTGCCGCCGGACAGGCGCTCCACCCCGCGGATTTTGATCACGTCGGTGCCCGCGCCCATGATCTCCGCGCCCATGGAGTTGAGGAAGTTGGCCAGATCCACGATGTGGGGCTCCTTGGCGGCGTTCTCAATGACGGTCAGGCCGTCGGCCAGCACGGCCGCCAGCATGATGTTCATGGTGGCGCCCACCGAGACGATGTCCAGATAGATCTGAGTGCCGCACATGCGGCCGTTTTTGGCCTTGGCATGAATGTAGCCGCCCCGCACGTCCACGTCGGCCCCCATGGCCACAAAGCCCTTGATGTGCTGGTCAATGGGCCGTCCGCCGAAGTCACAGCCGCCCGGAGGGGGCACCTCGGCGGAGCCGAACCGGCCCAGCAGCGCCCCAATGAGGTAATAAGAGGCGCGGATTTTCCGCGCCAGCTCCTCAGGCACACGGGCGTTGCGGATGTGGGAGCAGTCCACGTCCACCGTGGTGCGGTTGACGGTGCGCACATCGGCGCCCAGCTCCTGCAAAATATTCAGAATCAATGTCACGTCGCTGATCTGGGGGATGTTCTCAATGCGGCATACCCCGTCCACCAGCAGGGCGGCGGGGATTATGGCGACGGCGGCATTCTTCGCGCCGCTGATGTCAATTTCTCCAAAAAGCGGCTTTCCGCCGTGGATCACATATTTTGTCAAAGCTACAACCCTCTATTCCTTCCGCCGCAGCCGTTTCCGGCATAAACGGTATCCAAGGGCCGGCAATTCACCGGCCCGGTAAACACAATTTAATAAACGCCTTCCATGGAAGTGCGCTCCAATACGAGTACATTATAGCAGATCTCTCCTTAAAATCAAAGCAAAATTCTCGTGTGCTCCGATTTTCTCTTCTCGTGCCTGTGATCCTTTGCTTTCAAAATACCCAATCTGCCGACTTTTATACCTCTTCTGATCGTGCGTGGGGTTATGTCTACCAAATGTCTACCAAAATGCAACGCAAAGCGCCTGAATTTTCAGCTTTTTCCCCAAGGAGTTTTTTATAATGTCTACCATACGTCTACCATGCGAACCTTTTGATTCTGTTTCCCCGCCTTTTATACCCCTATTCCCCGAAAGCTGCATTCTTTCCTCCCATGTAAGGGGCGTCATACGCCCCTAGGCTTCAAAATTCAGAAGGAGGAAATCCAAATGAGAAACCTCAAGCGGACTCTCAGCCTGGTAATGGCCATGGCCCTGATTGTGGGCATGATGGTCGTCTCCGCCAGCGCTGTGAGTAGTGATTTCAACGACTCTGCTGAAATCACCAACACTGAAGCGGTTGATGTGATGACCGCCATCGGTGTGTTCGAGGGCACCGACAAGGGCGCCTTCAACCCCACCGGCATCCTGACCCGTGAGCAGGCGGCCAAGATCGTGGCTGTCATGCTGCTGGGCGAGGAGGACGCCAGCAAGCTGACCACCAACTCCACCACCTTCAAGGACGTGGCCGCCAACCGCTGGTCTGCGGGCTACATCGGCTACTGCGTACAGCAGGGCATCCTGGCGGGCACCGGCAACGGCAACTTCGACCCCGAGGGCGAGCTGACCGGCCTGGCCTTTGCGAAGATGATGCTGGTGGCCCTGGGCTATGACGCGAAGGTTGCCAACTATGTGGGCAACGACTGGGCCATCAACGTGGCCGCCGACGCGGTGAACGCGGGCATCGCCCCCAAGGGCATCGTGCTGGCCGACGCCATGACCCGTGAGCAGGCCGCCCAGATGGCGTTCCAGACCCTGACCGCCGACACTGTGTACTACACCAACAAGGGCACCACTGTCATCGGCTCCGACGGCATGCAGGTTATCGTGGGCGCCTCCGCCCCTGTGAAGGTCGCCAACAGCAAGACCGACGACTACCGCACCGTTTCCGCCGACCGTGACGAGGTGCAGCAGTTCTGCGAGAAGTATTTCTCCGATCTGTCTGTGAACAATAATGGCAGCGATGACTTCGGCCGTCCCTCCGAGCAGTGGAAGAACGGCTCCAAGGAGATCGGCACCTATGCTTCCACCGCCGATGCCTCCTACACCGAGGAAGTCAAGTCCAAGACCATCTACTCCGACCTGGGCCTGGGCGAGACCACCAAGGCCGACGTGATTGTGGACGGTAAGACCGCCGCCGACTTCACCGTGAAGAAGGGCGACGACACCAAGCTGGAGGCCAGCGGCAACGGCGTTCTGGTCGAGGCTTTTGTGGACAGCGATGACAACGTGACCCTCGTGGTTATCAACACCTATGTGGGTGAGGTTTCCAAGGTGGTCGACGCTGACAGCGTGAAAAAGGACGAGGAGCCCTACATCGAGATCGCCGGCCTGACCGGCAACGGTGGTAAGTTTGAGACCAACGCCTCCTTTGATGAGGATGACGTGGTGCTCTATACCGTGGCCGACGGCGACATCCAGACCGTGACCATGGCGAAGAAGATCGAGGATCAGGAAGTCACCTCCAAAACCGGAGACACCAAGTTTGTGGCCGACGGTGAAACCTACAAGTATAACAAGAATCACCGCACCTACGATATCACGCTGAAGAGCAGCGTCGATATTTATACCGATAACTACGGCTACGTGGTGTATGTGGAGGAGTATGAGGCTGGCTCCGCCAGCGTCGCTTTCGTGCTGAATTTCAAGACAAATGATGAAGGTTGGGAAGGCGACAACGACAAGACCTATACCGCCAAGCTGCTCCTGACTGATGGCACTGTCATCGAGGCTGATACCGACGACAAGAATCCCAAGAATTTCGTCAACAAGTTTGTCTCCTACACCGTGGATGACGATGGCATCTACACTCTGAAAGCGAAGGACAAGACCTCCGAGAAGGGTACTTCCATCTACCTGACCAAGGGCACCTCCAAGTTTGACACCAACGGCACCGATGAAACAGGCGGCGAATACTACGCCAACAGCAGCACCATCTTCCTGGTCTATGATACGGAAGAGAAGGAGTACAGTGTCTACACCGGCATTGACAATGTGCCCAGCATGGACGGCAGTGCCACCGTATACGTCAACTCCAAGAACGGTGAGAGCGGCAGCGTGACCAAGTATGTCTTTATCTCCGCCGCCTCTGATGTGGTGTCCGACTCCAACAAGGCTCAGATCTATATCCTGGCCGGCAGCCAGTCCAAGCTGATCAGCGACAGCGAGAAGGGCGACTACTACACCTACGACGCTGTGATCGACGGCAAGATCACCACGGTCGACGTCGAGAAGGATTATGCTGAGAAGAATATCAAGAACGATATCGTGGCCAGCAGACTGACCATCAACAGCAAGGACGTGGTCACCAAGATCACCGAATACGAGAATGACACCAAGAAGGACGACTACTACATCTCCGGCGTGGGCACCAAGAAGACCACCGATGGTACCGTGGGCCTGACCCAGAATGGCTCCACCACCTACTACACCTATGCGAAGGATGTTGTTGTCTTCCGCATCGAGGACGATGAGTTCAATACCTCCAGCATCAACTCCGTCCGCGACAGCGATGACGCCTTTAAGGCCATTGTAAAGGACGGCGAGGTTGTGGCCCTGTTCATCACCGAGAATGGTAAGGACGGCGGCAAGCCTGACATCAAGTCCGACTTCAAGTTTGATTCTATCTCCGCAAGCCGCGAGGAGAATGGAACCGTAAAGGTGACTGCCTCCTGTGCAGACATTGATGATTGGAATCTGAAGGATGCCGTGATCGAGTTCACTGTATCCAAGAACAACGGGGATGAGCAGACCTTCACCAAGAATCTTTCTGGAGTGAAGTCCTATGCTGATGTGATGAACGCGTTGACCGTACCTGGTCTCACCATCAGTGCAAACAGTACCGGCACCTATGATGTCAGTGTGCTGATCACCTTCAAGGGTGATAACGCTGACACCAACACTTACACCGTATCTGGCAGTTGCTCCTTCACCATCGCCTGACCGCGGTTGTGAAAGCATAACGAACCCCCTTCCGGATTTCCGGAAGGGGGTTCTCTTTTAACCCAATACTAAGTAGGTATAGTGCGCCCCCTTTTCGTTGAGCTGGCCCTCCGCGCTGGTGCCGCCGGAAGTAGAGCCTCCACTGGCCCAGCCGGTCACATACCAGGACAGGCTGTCCTCTCCCCAGGCCAGGGACAGCACGCTGCCCATACCGGCGGTATCATTGGCCGCACCCTTTGTCCCCGGCCGCAGGAAGAGCGAGGTCGCTTGGTAACTCCCGCCCACCACCATGACCGCCAGCGCCGGAAGGGGAAGTGCAGAACCGTCGCCTTCCCTTTCCCGTAATTGCCGTCTCCTGTGTAAGTTCCGACCACCTGGAGGCAGTTTCCCCGCGCTGCGATCGCCGAATCAATTTTTGCAAAATCCTCATTAAAGTCCATGCGGAGGAAGCTGTCCTCCGGCTCCCATTGGTGCAGGCGATAGTGTTCCGTATATTTTGCCATGCATATTACCCCCTTTGCAGGGAAAACAAACCCCGCACCCGGCGTACTCCCGGACGCGGGGGTTTTATTCTGCTGAACAGCCTGTAGGGGCGGCCTTTATGGCCG
>NZ_CAXSQB010000036.1:12430-17122 GCF_964239415.1 Clostridium sp. ATCC BAA-442
CCCCCCCCCCCGCGGGCGGGGACAAGCCCCGCCCCTACAGGGTAGAGACGTACCGGGGCAGGCGGGGAGCAGCGTCCCCTTTGCGGGGCGAAAGGTCTGCGCGGACAGACGTGTGCTTTCCGCCTTTTTCTGTGAAAAAATCCCTCCGGCCCTGCAGGGACATACTCACGGCCGAAATGGCTCATACTCAACAGGGAAGCGAATAAAAGGCGGGCAGGGAGAGATCCCGGAACAGCAGGCCATCCGGCGGGCACCAGGTAAATACAAAGGTGGCGGCGCCCAGCGCCAGCACCAGCACCACCCAGAGCAGGCGTGTGCGGCTCCAGACGGGAGTGCGGAGGAAACAGGGCAGCAGGAAAAAGGCGGCCATCACCAGCACATAGAGGGCCACGTCAAAAAAGAGGGAATCACCCTCCAGCACCACATGATAGAGGTAACCCACGCCCAGCATGAGCGCAGCCGAGAGGAGCAGGGAGAAGGCACGGGCGCCCAGGCTCTCCGGCTCCCTGCGCACCAGCAGAACACCGGAGAGCAGGCAGGGCCAATAGAGGATTTTCACATGCTCCCAGAGGCTTTCGTTGACCGGGGCCAGCAGGGCGGTCAGGCCATTGGGCCAGAGAGCGTAGAGGAAGTGCAGGCAGGAGCCCGCCAGCGTGGCCACCACAAAGGTGATCAGCGCCGCCTTGGACAAACGGGACATAGCGATACCCCCTGTTTTGTGATAGTGGAGTATATGCGCCGGGCGGGGCGGACATACCCCGCAGGGGCAGGGAATGTCTGCACAGCACAGGGTCCTGTGCGGCTTTGTATTCCGAGGCCAGCAGCCCGGCGGCACAGGCAGCGGCGACGGAGGGCCCGCTTCCATGGCGCGGGCGGCCAACAGGCTCCCGGAATAAAGAGCTTGATTCGGTTTGAACCGCTCGCCAATTTTTGGTTACCTTGCACTTTACCAGAATCTTCTTATAACGGAAACAGGAAATTGCCGGGACAAAGGGGAAATCTGGCGGAATAAAAGGAGGAAGGCCGACGGGGCCGGCGCTGGAAGGAAACGACAAGCCAAAGGAGCGTTTCATTGCCAGAGGCGGCGGCGCGCGTTCCGGCCATATTAAAAACGGCGCGCAGCGTGCGCCGTTTTTCACGTTTCAATTCAAAAAAGGGGTGGTCAAATGAAGGAGGAATCCAAAACGAGGCCATGGGCGGCCCTGGCGGTGGCGGTGATGTTCGTGCTGGCGTCATTGGTATCGGCGGCCCCGGCCCGGGCCGCGGAGGAGCGGACGGTGATCCCCATGGGCCGCGCGGTGGGCATCAAACTCTTTTCCGACGGCGTAATGGTGGTGGGCTTTTCCGAGGTGGCCGGCGCGGAGGGCAGCAGCGCCCCGGCCCGGGACTGTGGACTGCGGGAGGGCGACATCATCACGCACATCAACCGGGAGGAGGTGGACAGCATCGAGGAGGTGCAGAGTGTCCTCCAGGAGGTGGGCGGAAAACCCATGAGCATCCGGGCGGTGCGGGACGACAAGACCGTACAGCTCACCGCTCAGGCGGTCCAGTGCGGCAGCGACGGCCAATACAAGCTGGGGGCGTGGATCCGCGACTCCATGGCGGGGATCGGCACCCTCACCTTCTGCGAGCCCGCTACCGGGCGGTTCGGCGCTTTGGGCCACGGCATCAACGACGTGGACACCGCCCAGCTCATGCCTCTCCAGTCCGGCTCCATCATGTATTCGGAGGTCACCGATGTGAAGAAGGGGGAAAAGGGAGCCCCCGGCGAGCTCCACGGCGCGTTTCAGGTGAACCGGGATCTGGGCGAGCTGTACGCCAATACTGCCAGCGGCGTGTTTGGCCGCCTGGAGGACGGTACGCTGACCGACGGCCTGGAGCCGGTGCCCGTGGCGGAGCGCAAGGAGGTCAAGACCGGGGCGGCCACGATTCTCTCCAACATCGCCGGCGACCAGGTCGAGGAGTATCAGGTGGAGATTATCCGGGTGTATCCCGCCAACGGCGCGGATACCCGGAACCTGATGCTCAAGGTGACCGATCCCCGCCTGCTGGAAACCACCGGCGGGATTGTCCAGGGCATGAGCGGCAGCCCCATTCTGCAAAACGGCAAGCTGGTGGGCGCAGTGACCCATGTTTTGGTCAATGATCCCACCCAGGGCTACGGCATTTTGGCGGAGAATATGCTCCTGGAGGCGGAAAATGGGGAGAACCAGTCGTAACGGTCGTAAAAAGGTCGAATGAAGTCGAGGAGAAATACCCATAAATTACCAGAAAAACCCTTGCGTTTGCTGTCTGATTATGGTAAATTATAGGCAACCGGTAAACAGCCTTGGCCAGGCAGCAAACATAGGGCAGGGAAACCTGCTGGAAAGGGTGTCAATATTGGAAACCAGAAAGAGGATCTTGGTGGCCGATGCCAGTGAGGAGTTCCGCCGTGTCTTTACGGGTGCGCTGGAGGAGGAATCCGGCCTGGAGCTGGCCGCAGAGACAGGGGACGGGCAGGAGACGGTCCGCCTGGCAAAGGAGCTCTCCCCGGACATCGTGGTGATGGATTTCGTGCTTGCCCGTATGGATGGACTGGAGGTGCTGTCCGAGCTGGCGGCGCTGCCCGGCCGGCCCCGGGTGCTGGTGCTCTCCAGCTTTGCGCGGGGCAATATGGCGGAGCTGGCCGCGGCCCATGGCGCGGACTACTATATGATGAAGCCGTGTAAACTCTCCGCCGTGATGGAGCGCATCCGCCAACTGGCGGGACAGCCCCAGAGCGGCGGGGAGGAGCCCGGGCGCCTCTCTGGTGAGAGCCAGAACCTGGAGAGCACCGTCACCTCCATTATCCATGAGATCGGTGTGCCCGCCCACATCAAGGGCTACCAGTATCTGCGGGAGGCCATCATCATCGCCGTGGGCGACATGGATGTGATCAACGCGGTGACCAAGATCCTCTACCCGGAGGTGGCCAAGCGTTTCGGCACAACGGCCTCCCGCGTGGAGCGCGCCATCCGCCACGCCATTGAGGTGGCATGGGACCGGGGTGATCTGGAGACCCTGCAAAAGTATTTCGGCTATACGGTGAGCAACGCCAAGGGCAAGCCCACCAACTCGGAGTTCATCGCCATGATCGCCGACAAGCTCCAGTTGGAGCGCAAACAGAAGTAAAGGAAATGATCAAAACAGGCGGGGGATTTTCCCCCGCCTGTTCAGCCTGTCGAAAAAGTATTTTCGACAGGCCGAGGGACTTTTCGAACCTTCAAAAAAGTTCAAAAAGTCGGTGGATCAAACGCGAAAGAAACCCCTGACGGTTTTCTTTCACACGATCTTTTCCTTCGAAACCTTCGCCTGAAGGGTTTATCGACAGCCTCAACAGGCGGAGGAAGCTGGTTGACAGGGAGAGAGATCGGGGCTACAATCGTCTTTATGTGTAAAACAGGAGGCGTATTCCCGTGAAAATCATCTGTCAAATCGGCGTCATCTTTGCCGTGTGCTGGTTTAGCCAGCTCATTGAGGCGGCGCTGCCAGTTCCATTCCCGGCCAGCGTGATCGGCATGCTGCTGCTGCTGGCGCTGTTGGCCACCGGGCTGCTCAAAATCGAGCATATCCGGGAAAAGGCGGATTTTCTGCTGGCCAACATGGCCTTCTTTTTCCTGCCCGCCGGGGTGAGCGTCATCAACTACTTCGATGTGCTGGGCCGCTCGGCCGTCGCGCTGGTGTTGGTCTGCCTGCTCTCAACGGTGATCACCTTCGGCGCCACCGCCCTGAGCATCCGGTTCACCCTGCGCCTGCTGGAGAGGAGGAAGTCCCGTGTCTGAGCTGTTTGCTTCCCCCTTTTTTGGCATCGCTTTGAGTATCCTGGCCTTCTGGGTTGGGGTGCGCATCCAGAAAAAGACCGGCCTGGTGGTCTGTAATCCCCTGCTCATTGGCATCGTCCTGGTGGTGGGGGTGCTGCTGCTGTTCCGCATTCCCTATGAGTCCTATCATCAGGGCGGAGAGATCATCAACATGTTTCTCGCCCCCGCCACCGCCTGCCTGGCGGTGGCCATCTACGGGAAAATCCGTATTCTGAAGGAGAACTGGCTGCCCATTCTGGTTGGGTGCGTGGTGGGCTCGGCGGCCTCCATGGGCAGCATCCTTCTGCTCTGCCGCCTGTTTGGGCTGGACGCGGCCATGACCGCGTCCCTCCTGCCCAAATCCGTCACCACCCCCATTGCCATCAGCGTATCCCAGGCCCACGGCGGCATCGGCCCCATCACCGTGGTGGCGGTGCTGATCACAGGCATCTTCGGCAGCATCGCGGCCCCGCTGCTCATCAAGCTGTTCCGGGTGAAGGACCCCATGACCGCCGGGCTGGCCATCGGCGCCTGCTCCCACGCGGTGGGCACCTCCAAGGCTCTGGAGCTGGGAGAGACCGAGGGGGCCATGAGCGGGCTGGCTATCGGGGTGTGCGGGCTGATCACAGTGGTGCTCTCCCTGTTCCTGATGTAGCGGAATCCGTACGCCCCCCCCCCCCGCGGGCGGGTGTGGGCACCCGCCCCTACAAGCCTGTATTTTCTCCCTTTCCGTATGGCCACCCACCAGGGCGGCCCCGCTTGCCCTTCAAGGCAATTTATCTTCTGTCCGCATCGGCCCCCTGGGCGGGGACAAGCCCCGCCCCTACGCCGCGGCTGCAGGGCGCGCCCGCGCAAAAGGACACGCCCCCGG
>NZ_CAXSQB010000036.1:17132-33841 GCF_964239415.1 Clostridium sp. ATCC BAA-442
GGGGGGGGCGCAGTCTGTCGAAAAAGTGGCAAAGCCACTTTTTCGAGAAAGCCGCAGTCTGCCGCGCGCAGGGTTTGTCCGCCTGCGGCGGCCAGACCCAACACTTGCAGCCTGAGAAGTGTTTTCCCCGACGCACATGTCACCGGGGAAACCAGATTGGTACTTGATTCGCGCCTGCGGGCGCGAACTCTGCGAGGCTTTTTCGACATACTGGCGTCCCCGCCGACGGCGGGGGCGTTTTTGCAATCGTATGTATACAAAGCCGGCATGTTGTAGTAGAGTAGGGGGAGAAAGGAGTGCTGACCCATGCTGGAGGAGGAAGTGCGCCGGGCGCGGCGGGAAGAGCGGGACGTGGAGGACGTGACGGTGGAGGGGGAGTGCCTGGCGGGCGCGGACTTGTCGGGGCTGGAGTTCCGCCGGGTGTGCCTGCACCGGTGCCGGTTCCAGAACTGCGACTTCTCGGGGGCGGTCTTTGACTGGGTGGAGTGGAGGGGCTGCGACTTCTCCAACTGCCGCTTCGGCGGGACGGTCTGGACGGACACGGTGGTGCGGGACTGCAAGGGAGACGGCGGCCGGTTCACCGCCAGCCGGTGGCGGAGCTGCACCCTGGGCGAGAGCGCCTTCCGCTGCGCCAATTTTGCACAGTCGCGGTGGAAAAAGTGCCGCATGGAGAACTGCCAGCTTCGCCGGGCCGTGCTGGCCGAGGCGGATGTGGCCGGCCTGAGCCCACACCGGACGGGGTTCCAGGAGGTGGACTTTTTCCGCACGCCGCTGAAGGGGGTGGATTTTTCCGACTGCGCGCTGGAGGGCATCACCGTATCGGAGAGCCTGGGAGAGCTGCGGGGCATGAAGATCAACCCGGCCCAGGCGGTGGATCTGATCCCCCTGCTGGGGATACAGCTTTTGTGAGGGAGGGAGCGCCCGATGGGCGGACTGGTGACGGTGGTGTTGCCCCTGTTTTGTTAAAAAAGTTGTAGCGCAACCCAAAAGCAATTCATAATTGCCTGAATGTAAACAGCTTGCGGTTTACATATGGCGATTGTTTGCATAGAATTTGAGGTGAAAACAGTGAAATTAAATGAAAGGTTAATTTCTTTACGAAAAGACAAAAGGATGTCTCAGCAGGATCTGGCAGAGGCTTTGAATGTATCGCGCCAGGCGGTATCCAGATGGGAAGTTGGAATTGCTATTCCAAGTATGGATAATCTGCTGGCGTTGAGTAAATTGTTTGGAGTTCCAACGGATGAACTTATGGGCGGCGATAAAGTTGTCAGCGTCCCGGAGAGTGAAAAGACGCAAGGCAGCGGAAATAGAAAGGGACGCTCTGTACTAAAAGTGATTCTAATTATCCTGGCCGCTGCGGCCCTTGTTGCAGCAATCGTAATTACATATCTGAACCAGAAGGACACGGAACCGGAAGAACAAAATACAGTGAAGTTTGAAGGACTGGAAGAGGAAAGGATCTCTGATTCCGATGCAGTAATAAGCGGGCCAATTTCATAGGGAGGAATGATGCGGCGATGAAAAAATCAGTTACAGCGACGGTATTGGCTTGTGCGCTTGTGGTGGGCGGTGTGGGGCTGACCCCGGCCGGAGCTGCGGAAAGCAGCGCAGACGTATGTTACTCAGTTTCGATTGATAAAAGCAGTATCGTGGCGGCTGATACCA
Source organism: Clostridium sp. ATCC BAA-442 (assembly GCF_964239415.1). Lineage (NCBI taxonomy): Bacteria > Bacillati > Bacillota > Clostridia > Eubacteriales > Clostridiaceae > Clostridium > Clostridium sp. ATCC BAA-442. The sequence continues at coordinate 18,801 of NZ_CAXSQB010000036.1, forward strand.
GGACAGAAATGATCGGCTTTAAAGAGCTTTCAACGCAAGCAGTTGACCCTGCTGTCCTTTCAGAAAGTAAGGGCGGGAGCATGACGCGGGCCACCAGCCGGATTGAGTGGGATATCCCTTCCGGGAAGATTATGAAGGCAGATACCGCGTACTCCCTGGAGGCGGACGAGGTGGTTACGATAAACTGCACGTACTCCCCCAGGACAGCAGACCTTGACTTCGGGTTCATCACCCCGGATAATACGTTCCATTTTACCAGCGGGAGTGAGGGCAGTATCAAAACCAATATCCAGATCGAGGATACAGGAAAGTATTATTTTGCGGTACGAAATAATACTAAAAATAGCGTCGAGGTATTAGGATATGTCTACTATTAAATGGAAAATCATACCGATTTTATTAATAACGGCTTATCTGCTATTGGGGTGTATCGGATGCAGTTCATACTCATCAGAAGAGAAAGATGCTACAGATTTAACAGGCGATACACTTAAGCCCTCCAATATAGGTGAGATTAGTTTTGATATAAGTGAAATTGGGAATATGCCATTAATGACTGAGTTCTATATATGTCCAGCTAATGGAACAATTGAGATTAAATATGCGGAAGGAGCTTGGTCAAATTTAAAAGTAGATTTATATGATATAGAGTATGAAGAAAGTATCCAAACGGGAGAAATAGAAAGTGTAGGAGATAAACTTGTTTTTTCAAATCTATCAGGAGAGAAGCAATACTATTTCAAAATTGATGGAACTAGAGATAGTAAAGGTAAAAAGCTAGTTTTTTACATTGAGGAATGAAATGGAGGGAACTTTCTATGAAAAAAGTATGGACAAGGATGATATGTAGCGTTTTGTTATTTGCTTGTTGTATTCTGCCTTCTACAGCTATGGCCGTAGAGGGCAAAGAAGCAAATGTTATCGTAACTGTAGAGCATGAAGAAAAAGACATATTTGAAATGTATGGTAACGTATTTGAAGAAAGTATGGTGGAAAGTCGCAAAAGTACAGTAGATCTTTCAAGTGGAAGCGTTGCGTTTACGGTTGGGGTTCTAGATGCTGGGGAGAAATATACTACAGATACATATGATATATCAAAGAGCAAGATTAAAGTTACATTGCAGAGTATAGGGGGAGCATCACCTCATGTTAAGGTGACATTATATAAAAGTTCCGGTGTTAGTGTAGCAACGAGTACAGTTAACTTGCCGTGGTCTACCCCGCTGGGAGGAGGAGGAAGTGAGACGGTAACATTTTCTAATCTAAACAGTTCGACCAATTACTATGCTGTTATTGAAAATATGGACACTGTAGAAACAGGGACGATTCTTTGCGTTGTAAAGCAAGCGTAAGTGGCGAAGGAAGATGGACTGTAAATTTCACAGTCCATCTTCCTTCGCTTGTTATAACGGTTTATCCGTTACGCTATGCGTGAACGGGTAAACCGTTATACGGTTATCTTTTGTAATAAGATGACAGCCCAGATTTCCTATGGCAACACGACACTGGAGGAAAACGTGTATTTGCAGGGGCTACGGATCAGCGGCCCCAGCAGGAAGGAGGCAGGATTGAGCAACTGCGGCCGACGTTGGCCGGGAGCTGCCGGTCAGGGGTTTAGCAGTTTGTGAAAACAGGAGTCAAAAGGTCCTGAACTACATCCTTCCCTCCGAACGCCTTCGCAGGAGGGGTTATTGATGGATAATAATGTGGAGGGCGGTATACACCGCCCTCCACGTTTTTGTACTTTAGCCTCTGCGCCGGCGGCTGCCGGTGTAGCGGCCCCGGCCGCTGTAGGCGTAGCCCCGGCGGCCCGTCCGGCCCCTGCCGCGGAAGAGCACCACCCGCAGCAGGAGGGCGGCGATTACTACCAGGATGACCACCAGAAGGATGCGCACCAGCAGATTGTCAAAGAACTTCTGAATCCGGTCCAGCCGGTAGGCCCACTCGTCCCGCTCCACCGAGCAGGTGGCCACCAGATCCAGGGTGCCGTAGGACTTGCCGTTGAAATAGGCCGTGATGGTGCCCAGCACCTGCCCCTGCTCCACCGGGGCCTCCACGCTCCGGGTTTCCAGGGTGTAGTCATACGTAAAGTTCTCGGCGGACACGTCGTTGGGCAGCAGGGCGGTCAGCTTCCCGTCGGGCATGAGGGTGACGGAGGCGGCGTCCTTGCCCAGGGTGACCTCCACCTCCGGGATGTCCCGCTTGGTGTTGTCCAGAATGGTCTGGGTGGAGAAGTTGGCAAAACCCCATTTAAACAGGCGGATGGTCTCGTCAAAGTAGATATAGCCCTCGCTGCCGGAGGTGCCCGGCTCCCGCTCACAGCCCATGACCACGGAGATCAGGTTCCGGTTCTCACGGGTGGCGGAGGCGGCCAGGCAGTAGCCCGCCTCGGGGGTGGAGCCGGTCTTGATGCCGGTGGCGTACTCGTAGATGTAGCCCGCCACGCGGAAGTTGGAGATCAGGGCGTTGGTGGAGCGGATGATGCGCGGCTCGGGGTGCAGGTTGGTGGCGGGCATGGTGTAGTTCTTGGAGCCCACGATGGTGCGGAAGGTCTCGTGCTTCATGGCCTCCCGGCACATGAGGTAGATGTCGTAGGCGCTGGTGTAGTGGTTGTCGTCGTGGTAGCCGTGGGTGTTGGAGAAGTGGGTGTCCTCCATGCCCAGCTCGGCGGCCCGGGTGTTCATGAGCTCCACAAAGGAGGCCACATCGCCGCTCACCGCCTCGGCCATGACGTTGCACGCCTCGTTGGCCGAGGGGATCAGGGCGGCGTAGAGCAGGTCGATGATGCGGATCTGTTCCCCCTCTTTGATATCGGCCGTGGAAGCGCCCTCCCCGATGCCGGTGTGAAGGGCGGAGCTGGCGGTGACGGTCTGCTCCAGGGACAGCTCTCCCCGGTCCACCGCCTCCAGGGTGAGCAGGCAGGTCATCACCTTGGTGATGGAGGCGGGGTAGTTGTGCGCGTGGGCGTTCTTCTCGTAGAGAATCTCGCCGGTGTCGGGGTCCACCAGAACGGCGGCCTTGGCGTTGACGTCCATCTCGTCCAGAATGGCGCTGCCGCTGTCCGCAGCGGAGGCAAAGGTGGCCAGCAGCCCCGAGAGCAGGGCGAGGCAGAGTAAAACGGAAAGCAGTCGTGATTTTTTCATAGGAAACTCCATTTGACTATGTTATAATAACGGTATGGCTATTATAACAAACCCCGGACCGGGACGCAACGGGGAGGGGGATACAAAAAGATGAAGATTTCCAGACTGGAATTTGTGGCCCTGCTGCTGGCGGCGGTCTTTGCGGCCTTCGCGGCGGGCTGGTTTTTTCGGGGGCAGGCCGCGCCCCAGCCCGTGCGGGTGGAGACCGAGCGTACCCTGACCCAGGAGACGCCCCTGGCGCTGCCCGCGCCTACGCCCTCCCCCTCCGCCCAGAGCAAGGAGGATACCCTTGCCGGCGGGGCGAAGATCAACCTCAACACCGCCGGGGTGGACGAGCTGATGACCCTGCCGGGCATCGGGGAGAAGCGGGCGGAGGACATCATTGCCTACCGCCAGGCCAACGGCCCCTTCCGCATCCCGGAGGAGCTGACCGAGGTGCCGGGCATCGGCGAGGGCATTCTGGAGGGCCTCATTGACTACGTGACGACTGGGGAGGAGAACCGATGAAAATACTGGTGGTAGACGACGAGAAGGTGCTGGTCAAGGGCATCAAGTTCAACCTGGAGAGCGAGGGCTACCAGGTGGAGGCGGGCTATGACGGGGAGGAGGCGGTGGAGCTGGCCCGCAGCGGCTCCTTCGATCTCATCATCCTGGATCTGATGATGCCCAAGATAGACGGGCTCCAGGCCTGTATGCGCATCCGGGAGTTCTCCAACGTGCCCATCATCATGCTCACCGCCCGCAGCGAGGACACCGACAAGATCATCGGCTTCGAGTGCGGGGCGGACGACTACATCACCAAGCCCTTCAACATTCTGGAGCTGAAGGCCCGGGTGCGGGCCCTGCTGCGCCGGGCGGGCATGGCGGCCCAGAAGCAGGGGGGCGGCGGCCGGCTGTCCATGGGCCACATCACCCTGGACGTGGACGCCCGGGCCGCCTGGAAGGACGGCAAGAGCGTGGATCTCACCGCCAAGGAGTTCGACCTGATGGAGCTGTTGCTGCGCAACCCGGGCCGGGTGTACTCCCGGGAGAACCTGCTCAACGTGGTGTGGGGCTATGAGTACGCCGGCGATTACCGCACGGTGGACGTGCACGTGCGCCGCCTGCGGGAGAAGCTGGAGCTGGACCCCGCCAACCCGGAGTATATCCTCACCAAGTGGGGCGTGGGCTACTATCTGAAGCATGGATAAGGGGAGCGGCGCGGTCAGGCGCGTGCCCTTCTGGCGCTCCCTCCAGACCAAGTTCGCCCTGACCTATATCGTGATTGTGGCGGCGGTGCTGATTCTGCTCAACACCTACCCCCTGGTGGTGTCGGAAAAGCTGGCCTACCAGTCCAAGCAGGCCTCCATGCTCAACCAGGCCTCGGTGCTGGCCTCCGCCCTGGCCACCGGGCCGGAGGCCCTTACGGCCGAGGGTGCCACCCGGACGGTGGAGCTGCTGCGGGGCAGCCTGGGAGTGACCCGGGTGGTGGTCACCGACCCAAACGGCCTGGTGCTCTGCGATTTCCAGGACGGCGTGGGGCGGACCGACACCGCCGGGCGGTACGCCCTGTTCTGGGAGCTGGTCACCGCCCTGCGGGGCAACAACGTGTTCCGCTCCGAGTACGGCGACGGGGCCTTCCGAAGCTGGGCGGCGGTGCCCATCACCTACCGCTCCATGACCCAGGGGGCGGTCTACCTCTACGAGTACGACGCCGAGCAGGGCGCGCTGCTCCAGGGGATCCAGACCAACCTGCGCTTTATCTCCATCGTCATCTGTATGGTGTCGCTGGTGATGGGGGTGGTCTTCTCCAAGGCCCTCACCCGGCGTATCGCCCAGCTCCTGCGGGGCATCCACACGGTACGGGAGGGCGAGTACAGCCACCGGGTGAGCGTCCGGGGCGGCGACGAGCTCAGCCGCCTGGCCGACGAGTTCAACGAGCTCACCGGCCGCCTCCAGACCACCGAGGAGGTGCGCCGGCGCTTCGTCTCCGATGCCTCCCATGAGCTCAAAACCCCACTGGCCTCCATCCGCCTGCTCACCGACTCCCTGCTCCAGGCCGACCACATGGACGGCGAGACGGCACGGGAGTTCCTCAACGACATCGGGGACGAGGCTGATCGGCTCACCCGCATCACCGAGAAGCTGCTTACCCTCACACGGCTCGACACCGCCCCGGCGGCGGAGGACGTCCCCGTGGATGTGGGGGCGGTGGTGGAACGGGTAGAGCACATGCTCTCCCCCCTGGCCCGGGCGGTAGAGGTGAGCCTGGAGCTGAAGCTCCAGCCGGGCTGCGTGGTGCTGGCCACCGAGGACGACCTCTACCAGATTGCCTTCAATCTGATGGAGAACGCGGTGAAGTACAACCTGCCCGGCGGCCGGGTGCTCGTCACCCTCACTGCCGACGGCGGGCGGGTGGTCCTCCGGGTGGAGGATACCGGCGTGGGCATCCCGGAGGCGGATCTGCCCAAGATCTTCGACCGCTTTTACCGGGTGGACAAGGCCCGCTCCCGGGCCGCCGGCGGCACCGGCCTGGGCCTGTCCATCGTGCGGGACACGGTGCTCCAGCACGGCGGAGCCGTCACTGCCCGGCGGCGGGAGCCGGAGGGCACCTGCTTCGAGGTCAGCTTTGCCCAGTGGAACGGAGAGGAGGTGGGCCGATGAGACGACGCATCGCGGCGCTGGGCTGTCTGCTGGCTCTGGCCGCCGGGGGCGGCGCCCCCCGCCCGGAGGAGCCGGAGGGCGGCTACTGCGTGTACTACTCCGCCCTGTCCGACCGCTTTGCCCCCCTGCCGCTGGACTGTGAGCCCTTTGAGGGGAGCGCCGGCGACCCCATCCCTGCCCTGGTGGACGCCCTGCTGTCCCCGCCGGAGACCCAGGGCCTCGCCACCCCCTTCCCCGAGGGGGTGCGCCTGTTGAGCTGGGAACTGGAGGAGGGCCGCCTCCACCTGGACCTCTCCGAGCAGTACGGCGGCCTGTCCGGGGTGGATCTCACCGTGGCCGACGCCTGCCTGACCCTTACGCTGTGCCAGGTGGAGGGGGTGGAGTCGGTCTATGTGACGGTGGAGGGGAGGGAGATCCCTTACCGCCGCGTCCAGCAGCTCGGTCCCGACGGACTGTTGCTCACCGACGGCACCGATGTGCCGCCGGAGGAGCCGGAGCCCAGTCCCACCCCGCCCGCCTCTTGACAAGGGCCGGGCGGGGGTGTAGCATAACACTCAACCTGAAACAGGAAAGGAAGATCCTGCCCATGAGTCAGCAGCGCATCGGCACCCAGTGCCTCCACGCCGGGTATACCCCCGGGAATGGTGAGCCCCGCAACATCCCCATCGTCCAGTCCACCACCTTCCGCTACGCCACCGGCGAGCAGATGGGAGCCCTCTTCGACCTGGAGGAGAGCGGCTACTTCTACACCCGCCTCCAGAACCCCACGAATGACCACGTGGCGGCCAAGATCTGCGCCCTGGAGGGGGGAACCGCGGCCATGCTGACCTCCTCCGGTCAGGCGGCTTCCTTTTACGCCATCTTTAACATTGTCTCCTGCGGGGAACATGTGGTGTGCTCCTCCTCCATCTACGGCGGTACCTATAACCTCTTCGCCGTCACGATGAAGCGCATGGGCATCGACTTCACCTTCGTCGACCCCGACTGCACCGAGGCCGAGCTGGAGGCCGCCTTCCGGCCGGAGACCCGGGCCGTCTTTGGCGAGACCATCGCCAACCCCGCCCTCACCGTGCTGGACTTTGAGAAGTTCGCCAGGGCGGCCCACGCCCACGGCGTGCCCCTCATCGTGGACAACACCTTCGCCACCCCGGTGAACTGCCACCCCTTCGAGTGGGGGGCCGACATTGTCACCCATTCCACTACCAAGTACATGGACGGCCACGCCAACGCGGTGGGCGGCGCCATCGTGGACTCCGGCCGGTTCGACTGGACAGCCCACGCCGACAAGTTCCCCGGCCTCACCACCCCGGACGAGAGCTACCACGGCGTGACCTATACCGAGCGCTTCGGACTGGAGGGAGCCTACATCACCAAGGCCACCGCCCAGCTCATGCGGGACTTCGGCGCCATCCCCGCCCCCATGAACGCCTACCTGCTCAACGTGGGGCTGGAGACCCTGCCCCTGCGCATGGCCAGGCACTGTGAAAACGCCCTGGCCGTGGCCCGGTTCCTGAAGGGTCACCCCAAGGTGAGCTGGGTGCGCTACCCCGGATTGGAGGGCGACCCCTACTACGAGCGGGCCCGGAAGTACCTGCCGAACGGCACCTGCGGCGTGGTGTCCTTCGGCGTGAAGGGCGGCCGGGAAGCGGCCTCTAAGTTCATGGCGGGCCTGGAGCTGGCCTCCATTGCCACCCATGTGGCCGACGCCAAGACCTGCGTGCTTCACCCCGCCAGTACCACCCACCGCCAGATGAGCGACGCCGAGCTGGCCGCCGCCGGGGTGGCCCCCGACCTGGTGCGCTTCTCCGTGGGCATCGAGGATGTGAACGATATCCTGGCCGACCTGGAAAAGGCCCTGGAGGGAGCGTAAACAGAAAAAATAAAATGCGCTCCCAAAACGGGAGCGCATTTTTTAGAAGAGAGGAGAGACTGCTATGGAATGGAGACGGCTGACACAGCCGGAGGAACCGGCGTTTGGAAGGGCGATGGCCCTCTACGAGGCCAGCTTTCCCCGCCACGAGCAGCGGCTGCCCGATGAGCAGCGGGCCGTCCTGTCCCACCCGGAGTACCATTTCATCCAGCTTTTTGATGGGGCGGAATTCGTGGGGCTGCTGCTCTACTGGGAGGCGGAGGACTTCCGCTATGTGGAGCATTTCTGCGTCCGTCCGGAGCTGCGGGGCCGCCGCTACGGCGCCAAGGCGCTGGAGGAGCTGGGCCGGGACGGGAAAACCGTGGTACTGGAGATCGACCCGCCGGTGGACGATATCGCCCGGCGGCGGCAGGGCTTCTACCAGAGGTGCGGCTTCGCCGTCAACCCCTATCCCCACGTCCATCCCCCCTACCGGCCGGAGTACCCGGGCCATGAGCTGGTGGTGCTCTCCAGCCCCCGGGCGCTGACCCCGGCGGAGTACGGGGCATTCGCGTGTTACCTGAGCGCGGTGGTGATGGCCTGAGGGGCGGGTTCTGGCCGGGCGCGCCGGAGGGAGCGGCTGAGGCGCAGGCTGACGAGGAGAACGGCCCCTTCGGCGGCGGGGAAGGCCAGCCATACGCCGGTGAGGCCCAGCAGGGCGGCCAGCAGCAGGGCGGCGGCCACGATGGCCACAAAGCCCCGGAGCAGGGAGAGCCGGAGGGAGCGGCTGGGGTGCTCCGCCGCCCCCAGGAAGGAGGCGGTGACCAGGTTCAGCCCGGCAAAGGGAAAGCCCAGAAAGTAGAGCCGCAGGCCCTGCTCCGCCATCTGCTGGAGCGCCGGATCTCCGTCCCGGTTGAAGAGGGACACCAGCGGCCCGGCGGCGAAGAAGGCCAGCGCGGCCATGCACAGCCCCGCGCACAGGGCCAGCCCCAGGGCCATGCGGCACAGGGTGCGCACCCCGGCGGCGTCCCCCCGGCCGTGGGCCAGGCTGACCAGGGGCTGGACGCCCTGATTGACGCCGGTGAAGAGAGCGAGGGCCATCAGCGCCAGGTTGGCCACAATGCCGTAGGCCGCCACCCCCAGCGTCCCCGCCAGGCGGAGGGTCAGCAGGTTGAAGACCACCAGCACCAGGCCGGAGGAGCACTCGTTGAGAAAGGCGGCGCTGCCCAGCCCGGCCAGATCCGCCAGCGGCCGGAGGGCGGGGCGGAAGGGGCGCAGGCGGAAGCGGCTGCGGCGGGTGAGGATGTGCAGGGAGGACACGCACAGGCCCACTACCGGGGCGATGCCGGTGGCCAGGGCCGCGCCGAAGATGCCCATATCCATGGGGTAGAGGAACACATAGTCCAGCACAATGTTGGACAGGCTGCCCAGCAGCATGGCGGCCATGGCCAGCTTGGGATTGCCGTCGTTGCGCACGAAGGCGGTGAGAATGTGGTTGAGTAGGAAGCAGGGGGCAAAGAGGAGCACCGTGCGCAGATAGACCGAGCACATGGGCAGGATGGCTCCCTCCGCCCCCAGCAGGCGGGCCAGCGGCACGGCCCACAGCAGACCGGCCAGCGCCAGTAGCCCGCCCAGCGTCCCGCCGCAGGCCAGGGCGCGGGAGAAGGCGCGGTCGGCCCGCACGCCGTCCCCCTGGGTGCGGCAGATGGCGTACCGGGTGGCCCCGCCAATGCCCAGCATCAGCCCCAGCCCGTTGATGAGGCCGAAGACCGAGATGGCCAGGTTGAGGGCCGCCAGCCCGTCGGTGCCCAGCCGGTGGGCCACAAACAGGGTGTCGGCCAGGATGTAGCCGGACAGGCCCAGCGCGCCCAGCACATTCAGGCTCACATACTGGAAAAAGCTCCGCTTCACTCCGATCCCTCCTAAAAACGTCCCAGAGCGGCAAAAAACGTGCCTGGGCCGATTCCTTCTAAGACCTACGGAATCGGTTCAGGCACGTTTCACATTTATCCGGTGATAAACGGGAAGCCACAGGGCATTCATCTGTCGGGTATTAAGATAACAGAAAGACCGCCCCCTGTCAACCCCCCGGCTGTACCAGCTTTTTTTACCATTTGTTATTGCTCTGTAACTTGTCCGGGAAAACCAGGGGAGCTATAATACAAATAGGAATCGAATGTTGAAGGGAGTGTGTACCATGAAGCGAATACTGGCGCTGGGCCTCTGTCTGGCCCTGCTGTGCCCCGCCGCCCGGGCGGCAGAGGAGGCGAAGGGGTGGAGCCGGAGCGAGCCGGGCGGAGATTATGTGACCCTCCGGGTGCCCTGCCCCCAGGGGGAGGCCCTGGACTGGTCGGAGCAGACCCTCCTCGCGGTGCGGTACGCCGACACGGGGGAGCCGGTGCCCCTCACCAGCGACTACCAGCAGGGCTGGCTCTTCGCCACCGTCCCGGCGGCGGAGGCGGAGCGGCCCCTGGAGGTCTTTCAGGGGGAGGAGCACCGCTTTCCCGACTGCATCACCGTCTGGAAGGGGCACGAGTACTACAACGACCCCAGCGGCGCAAAGGAGCTGTATCTCCGGGGGGTGATCCAGGGGGATCACGCGGGCAATCTGAACCCCGACGCCGCCCTGACGCGGGCGGAGGCCTTTTCCCTGCTGGTTCACCTGCTGTCCCTGGAGCCCGGCGGCGACCCCGGCTACGCCGACGTGGAGCCCGGCGACTGGTATTATGATACCGCCTCCGCCGCCCGGGCCGGCGGACTGGCGGCGGAGGACGCCTCTTTCCACCCCGACCGGCTGGTGACCCGGGGAGAGCTCACCGTCATGGTTGCCCGGGCCATGGAGGCGGCGGGCTGGCTGACCATACCGGAGGGGGGAACGGCGGCGGAGCTGACTCTGGTCGATGCCGGGGAGATTCCGGACTGGGCTTTAGCGTCCTATCTGGCCTTTGACAAGCAGGGTCTGGGCATCTTCACCCAGCGGTCCACCGGAGAGACCGACCCGGTCTACGGGGAGCCCGGAGTGGAGGAGCTGGCAGAGTGGGACAGGCCCGCCACCCGGGGCGAGGCGATCACCTTCCTGGACGACGCCCGTACCCGCCTGCCCTGGTACCCCACCCAGGCCGCCATCGACTGGGGCTTTGACGAAACTATGCCCATCGTCGACGGCTCCACCTCCACCTACCCCTACACCCGGGCTGTATACGGGGCGCTCTTCTGGAATTATGACAACCATCCGCAGTTCCCGGAGAGCCACTACAAGAGCCATGAGTCCTACGAGCGGCTCATCAACGGGGAGGTGGACGCCCTCTTCGCCGCCACCCTGCCCTCGGAGGAGCTGAAGGCCCAGGCGGAGGCGGCGGGGGTGGAACTGGAGTACATTCCCATCGCCTATGACGCCATGGTGTTCTTCACCAACGCGGAGAATTCTGTCACCGGGCTGACCCAAAAGCAAATACAGGACATATATGTGTACGGGAAATATACGAATTGGAATCAGGTGGGCGGCCCGGACGCGGAGCTGCTTCCCTACCGCCGCAACACCGACAGCGGCTCCCACGCCCTGATGGAGCAGTATTTCCTGGAGGGCGGAAAGCTCTCCCTCAGCCCCGACGTGCACAATGTCCTCACCTCCTATGCCATGTCCTCCGCCCTCACCGATGTGGCCGGGGCCATGACCACCGACCCCCTGGCTTACGCCATGGGCTATAGTGTGTACTATTATTATGTAAATAGCTATTGGCTCCTGGGCGACGCGGGCGGAGGGGAGCTCAAGCTGCTGGCGGTGGATGGGGTGCTCCCCTCGGATGAGACCATCGCCGACGGAAGCTACCCCCTGGCGGGGTACAACTACCTGATGCTCCGGGCCGGCGAGCCGGAGGACGCCCCCGCCCGGCGGCTGGCGGAGTTCATGGTGAGCGAGGCGGGCCAGAACTGCGTGGGCAGCGCGGGCTTCGGCCCCCTGTCCTCGGGCCCCCAGGCGGACTTCCAGCGGGAGCAGCCGAACCGGAGCGTGGACGCCGTCTTTCCCGCTGGGCCTGGCTATGTGGTTCTTTCCTGGGATGAGGCCCACACCACCCTCCGGGCCAGCGGTCTGGAGCGGAGCGGGACGGACGGCTGCTGGCATGAGCTGATCGCCAACGAGTGCCCCGCGCCGGAGCCGGGCAAACTCTCCGCCGCCCGGCTGGGCCCCGGGGGCGGCACCGTGATCTTCGGCGCGGTGGGCGGCGAGCAGGGGGACAGCCTCACCGTCCGCCTCACCTATGGAGGCGGGCAGAGCCTGACCCAGCGGGTCTATCCCGGCCAGACCTTCCACTTCCTGCTGGAGGGCAGCCCCGCGCTGGAGAAGCTGGAGCTGCTCCAGGGCGGACAGGTGCTGGACGGCTGTACCGGGCTTTCGTAGTGATTTGTGAAGCCGCGGCGGAAGGGGCAAACAACGTGCGGGCCGGTCAAAAGACCGGCCCGCACGTTGTTATTGCTCCGCCAGCTGTTCCAGCAGCACCTGACGCACCACCGCCGGGGCCGCCTGGCCCCTGAGCTGGCGCATGACCTGACCCACCAGGAAGCCGAAGGCCTTCTCCTTGCCGGAGCGGTAGTCGGCCACCGATTTTTCATTGGCGGAGAGCACTTGCTCCACCACCTGGGCCACCAGGCCCGCGTCGGACACCTGGGCCAGACCGTGGGCGGCCACATACGCGTCCACGTCGCCGTCGGTCTCGAAGACCGCCTCGCACACTTTGACGGCGGTGTTGCGGTTGAGCCGCCCCTCCTTCACCAACTGGATCAGCCGGGCCAGGGTGGGGGGTGTCAGGGCCATGTCCCTGGCCTCCAGGCCGTGGGCGGAGAGCTGGGCCAGTACCGGCCCCATGAGCCAGTTGGCCGCCTGCTTGGGCTCCGCCCCCAGGGCCACCGTCTCCTCGAAAAAGCGGGCCAGGGCCTTCTGGGAGGTGAGCATCTCCGCGTCGTAGGGGCCCAGGCCCCAGGCGGCCTGATAGCGGGCCCGCTTGGCCGCCGCCAGCTCCGGCTGGCTGGCCCGCAGCGCCTGGATGTAGGCCTCGCTCAGCTCCAGGGGCGGAAGATCCGGCTCGGGGAAGTAGCGGTAGTCCTGGGCGTCCTCCTTGGAGCGCATGGGATAGGAGGCGTCCTTGTTCTCGTCCCAGCGCCGGGTCTCCTGCACCACCCGGCCGCCCGCCTCCAGCCGTTCGATCTGCCGCCGGGCCTCATAGCCGATGGCCCGGCGGATGGCCTTGAAGGAGCTGAGGTTTTTCAGCTCGGTGCGGGGGCCCAACGTGTCCGAGCCCGCCGGGCGCACTGACAGGTTCACGTCGCACCGGAGGGAGCCCTCCTGCATCTTGCAGTCGGAGACGCCCAGGTATTGCAGGGTCTCCCGCAGCCACTCCAGGTAGGCGACCACCTCCTCCGCCGTGCGGAAGCCGGGCTCGGTGACAATCTCGATGAGGGGCACGCCGCAGCGGTTGTAGTCGATTTTGGTCTGCTCCGTCCAGGGGTCGTGGATCAGCTTGCCCGCGTCCTCCTCCATGTGCAGCTCGTGAATGCCCACGGTGCGGCCCCCCACCTCCACCGTCCCGTCCCGGCCGATGGGCAGGTAGAGCTGGGAGATCTGGTAGGCCTTGGGCAGATCGGGGTAGAAGTAGTTTTTCCGGTCGAACCGGCTGTACCGGGTGACGGTGCAGCCCAGGGCCATGGCGGCCCGGACGGCGTACTCCACCACCTTCCCGTTGAGCACGGGCAGCGCCCCCGGCATGCCGGTGCACACCGGGCAGCAGTGGGTGTTGGGCGCGCCGCCGAACGCGGTGGTGCAGGCGCAGAAGATTTTGCTTTTGGTGGCCAGCTCCACATGAGTCTCCAGGCCGATTACGGTTTCCCAGTTCACAGCGCGTCACCTCCTTTGGCGGTTGCAGGCGTGTCCGGATGGCGGCGGTGCCAGTCGGTCTCCTGCTGGTAGGCGTGGGCGGCGTCCAGCACCGCCAGATCCCCCAGGGCCGGGCCGATGAGCTGGGCGCCGATGGGCAGGCCGCTCCGGTCGAAGCCGCAGGGCATGGACAGGGCGGGCAGGCCCGCCAGGTTGGCGGGGACGGTGTAGATATCGCTCAGGTACAGGCTCAGCGGGTCGGCCAGGCCCTCCCCCAGACGGGGGGCGGTGGTGGGGGCCACCGGGGTGAGGAGCAGATCGTACCTCTGGAAGACCGCGTCAAAGGCGGCCTTCAGCCTGGCCCTGGCCTGGAGGGCCTTTTTGTAATAGGAGTCGTAGCAGTCCGCGGAGAGGACGAAGGTGCCCAGCAGAATCCGCTTCTTCACCTCCGGGCCGAAGCCCTCGGTGCGGGTTCTGCGGTACAGCTCCTCCAGACTGCCGCAGCCCTCCGCCCGCCAGCCGTATTTCACCCCGTCGAACCGGGCCAGGTTGGAGGAGGCCTCGGCGCAGGCCAGGATGTAGTAGGCGGGCACCGCGTAGTCCAGCAGGGGCAGGGAGCACTCCTCCACCACCGCCCCCCGCGCCCGGAGCACCTCGGCGGCGGCCCGGACGGCGGCGGCCACCTCCGGCTCCAGCGCGCCGCCGAAGCACTCGGCGGGCAGGCCGATGCGCCTGCCCCGCACGTCGCCGGTGAGGGCGCAGAGCAGTCCCCCGGTGGGGAGCTCCAGACTGGTGGCGTCCCGGGGATCCCGCCCACGGAGGAGCTCCAGCACCGCCGCGCAGTCGGCGGCGGAGCGGGCGATGGGGCCGAGCTGATCCAGGGAGGAGGCGTAGGCGACCAAGCCGTACCGGGACACGGAGCCGTAGGTGGGCTTCATCCCGGTGACGCCGCAGTGGGCGGCGGGCTGGCGGATGGAGCCTCCGGTGTCCGAGCCGATGGCGTACCACACCTCCCCGACCGCTACCGCGGCGGCCGCCCCGCCGGAGGAGCCGCCGGGGGAGCGAGTGAGATCCCAGGGGTTTTTCGCCGGGCCGTAATAGGAGGTCTCACAGGTGGAGCCCATGGCGAACTCGTCCAGGTTCAGCTTGCCCATGGACACCGCCCCGGCGGCGGTCAGGCGCTCCACGGCGGTGGCGTCGTAGCAGGGGGTGAAGTCCCCCAGAATTTTGGAGGCGCAGGTGGTGCGCATTCCCCTGGTGCAGAGGTTGTCCTTGTAGGCCATGGGCACCCCGGCCAGGGGGGAGGCGGACAGTGTGGGTGCGGGGGCGGGCGAATCCGCCACGGTGATAAAGGCGTTGTTGCCTGGCTGGCAGGCGGCAATCCGCCCGGCGGCGGCGGCAATGGCCTCGGCCTGGGTGACGGCTCCGGCCCGGGGCTGCCCGGCCAGCTCCAGGGCAGTCAGTTCATACAGCTCCATATTCCACCTCACTCCACGGCCTTGGGGACGAGAAAGCTCTCCCCGTCGGCGGGGGGGGG
>NZ_CAXSQB010000037.1:0-33189 GCF_964239415.1 Clostridium sp. ATCC BAA-442
CCGAGGTCTTGCTATGGAAGAAAAACTGGGACAGTCCACGGCTGTTCTGTTCAAATATGAAAAATTGATTTTGGCTGGAGAAGAAACCACATCCGCTGGTGGATGTGGAGTCTCCCTTGCGGCCTTTTCGCGCCCTGCGTCAGCCTGTCTTTATGACAGTGCGGCGTGGGGCTTTTTTGTTATCTGAATGTTTAAGGGAGGACACCATGAAAAAAAGAAAAGTAAAGGACTTTATTGCCCTGTACGCCCCAGAAGATGAGGAAAAGCTGGTACTGATTCAGGATGGTATCAGCGCGGACAAAACCTTTCTGGATACCTTTTGGGCGGCGCATACCCATGCCCTCGCCATGGCGGATGTCCAGACCGGAGAGGTGATCTCCGGCCGATGCTACCTGAGCTGGCCGCTGACGGACAAGGAGCGGGATGCCGGCGACTATTCCAAGCGGTTTGCCAAGGGCCAGATCTACCGGATCAAAGCCCGCTGCTGGAAAGGTGATGCCCTCTACGAACCTCAGTGGTATGTCACGGAGGTACTGGAGGAAGGCGTACCCTGTCCGTCACTGGAGGAGATTTGGGCGGAATACACAAAGCCCATTCTCATGGAGGACGAAGTGCTGGGAACCCTCACGCTGGATCGTGAGATGAGCATATTCGAGGGAACCTGTAAGTGGATGGGAAAAGAAGTCCGGATCTCGTTGGATGTGGAGATTGAAAAGAAAGCGTCATGGCCCCGTGTCACCAATGTGATGAAGAAACTGCTGGCAGATCAGGAAGTCTGGGACAAGTCCCTGCGAGCGATGGCTGCCCAGAAGCTCACTGCTCAGGCCAACGAATGGCTGGCGGACAATGACCAGACCAACCGTGACCCAGAGAAAGACCCCATCACCGAGGATGAGTTCGCCCGGCGCATCCTGCTCACTGAGTTTACAGTATCTCCCGGCGGCCGTTTTACCGCCTGGTATGAGGACGACGATATGTTCTGGGGCCATGTGATCACTGTGGATGGAACACTGAAAAAAGGCCCCGTTGACGCTGATATACAGGGATAAGCAGAGGAGGAAACCTAAATGAACAGCGAGCAGATCACAGCATTTTTGCAAGAGCATTGGTACATTGCCTCGGTGCTCATCGGGGCCGTGATTTTAATTGGAGCGATCCGCAACTGGAATTGGCTCTGCGACCCCACCGGTACGCGGGATGCCCACCGCCACAGCAGAGGATACCGACGGGTGGTTTTCTTCCTGCTTGGTGGCCTTCTGATCGTGGTGAGCATCTGGGGATTTGTGCTGAAATTGCAATAAAAGGAGCGATCCCATGACCCAAGAAGAACAGATCCGACTCTATCGGCTGATGGAAAAACTCAACTGGTTTTTCCACCAAGAGATGCACTACCTGAATAGAGATATTGCGGAAAAGACCGCACGGGAGTGTTACCCGGAGATTCGGGATTTTACATACGACATTTTATGGAACGACCTGCCCAAAGAGGTCCAGGAGCAGCTTATGGACGAGGAGGAATCCCTATGAGTACGCTGATTTGCTCTTTTGATGATCTGCACGACAACAGAGTCCTGCGCTACTGCGCTGACTTTGAAGCCAACACCCTGCACATGGATACCCAAACCGAGGCCGGAGAGAAAGTATCTGTTCGCTTTACCGGCCTGCTGGCCCACTGGTTTGAGGATGTGATCCAGGACAACATCCTTTTCGGTATGGACGAGATCACCGTGGACGGTTTTTTTGAACAGTACAAAGACCTGCTGGACGGTACCATCCCTTACGGATTTCCCGCCCGTTGCGGCATTGAGGAACTGCGGGAGCGCATGGATCGGGAGCATATCCGGGTATTTGTCATCGACGCTTCCCTTGGACTGTGCGGATTTGTCCTGGCTCAGGAGGTGGAAATAGCATGACGCGGCAGGAGCAGAAGGCAGTCAAGGAATTAAGCGAGATGATTTCCAAAAACCTAAAAGCAGTTGCCAGAGAGCATGGCTTCAAAGTGGTTTCAGACTACGCCTATAAGGTCCTGGGTGATTTCTTATATGAAGTGTTTCTATCTGCGCCCCCTATCCGGCATGGTACTGCCATAAGAGCAGTCGTTTCCACAAAGCCATGCGTCATTGACAATGTCTTTTGGGATGTATATGAAATGGGTGAGGTAGCCTGGAAGAAACCATTTAGTTTCCATATCACAGCGGCACATTCCCCTTCCGCTCATATCATCGAGGAAATGGAACTACCTGTCCCCACGGTGGACACAGCAACCTTGGTCATGAATGAGGCGTTTTGTCGGTTTAACAAGTCCATTCAAGACCATCATAGCCGCTGCAGCACAGTCTCCGACTTCAAAGCAGAGATTCTCCATGATACTGCGCCGGCCGCACGATTGAATGTCGTACTGTGTGAAATTGCAGAAGGGAATTCCCGCCAGGCAATGCTCCTTGCAGAAAAGGAGCTGGAAAACGAACCTTATGGCCTGTTTAATACAGTAACTGATGGCGGGATAAAGAGCATATACGATTATGTGAAAGAGTTTTGCCAGAAAAAGCAGTAAGTATATGCAGTCGCTCCTTCGGCCGAGCCGAAGACCGCCGCAAAGCTGATTGCCATGGATTACGACAATCTGGCCGTCAAGGAAACCACCATTGTGGGATAGGAGAAAACGAATGATGACTTTGGAACAACTGCCCCCCAAGGGCGTAAAGCGAGAACAGGCCATTTTGGAGCTGGGCAAGGATGAAGCAAACGGCGAACTGCTTCTCCAGCTTGTGAATACAGAAAAGGGCAAGTGCAAAACGGCTGCTCAGAAGGCTTTGGCGCAGCTGGAGTATGCCCCTGCTGCCCCACTGTGGGCCAAGCTGGTCAAGGGAAAATGGATGGGCAGCAATATCATGTCGGATACCTGTTCCGACTGTGTATCGGAGCAGATCGCCCCAGTTATTCTGAAGACTCTCTCCCAGCTGCTGGACGAGGGGGACACAAAGCCACTGGAAATCGAACAACTGAACTTCTGTTTCCATTTGATGTTGGGGAAAGCCTCGCCTAAAATGCTGGAGGTCTACCGCTTTCTGGCGGAAAACATCCAGCGGATCGCCCAGCTGAAACGCGCGCCTGCTTATTCTCGTGATGATTGTACCTCCTGGTGGATTACGGACGGGCTTCGCATTTGGGATGCCACACCCAAGGAAAAAGAGAAAATTCCCGCTGTGGTGCTGACCGCCTCCCTGATCCGCAACCCGGATGAGCGGCTGCAAGCATTGGCTGATGAGCTGAATGAACGCTACGGCGGCAGCTGGCTGATGCCGGTCTTTATGAAGGCGATCATCACCCAGCCCAAGGAGCAGGTGTACGAGACCTATTCGCCCCTTCTGGATACGCCGCAAAAAGGCTATTTGTTCCATGCGTTGGGAATGCTCCATTACCGCTGTTATCCGGAAGGCTGGACCTATGAACGCCTGGGCCCGGATGGAATGATCGCTCTGATTTTCTGGGGGGATTATAGCTATGGGACCTATGACACAAGGTTCATGTTTGAATGGTATGTGGAGCTGGATGAGCGGTGGCTCTTTGATCTGGCCAAGGACCCGGAGGGCCGCAAGCCTACGGTGACATGGCAGACCTACAACCGGGGCGGTGTGCTGTATGGAAGCTATGACGAAATGTTCATCAGTCTGCTGCCCCGCAAGGTGGAAAACCCGGAACTGAAGCGCATTCTGCGGGACTACTTCCGTATTCGCAGCGAAAAAGTGAAAGTGGAAGAAAGTATTACGGTTTACAAAGAGGCCGCTGAGCGGTTTGGGGATGAATGAGAACAAGTTGAGAAAGTAGGTGCCTTATGTACCAAATTGCATATCTTGGCCGCTGGGAGACCCTCCCGGAACCAGCTGCCGCCATCTGTGACCATGACACTCCCAAGCTGGAGGCGCTGCTCCAGGGTGGTCTGGATTTAGATGTTCCCATCCAGCTCAGCGAATACATCAAGCTGATGCCATTGGAGATTGCGGTTTTTCGGAATGATGTGCCCATGATCCACTTTCTGCTGGAGCATGGAGCTGACCCCGGTCTGGCAGAGGAACAGCCCCTGCTGCTCACCGCCGCCCGCTGTTGTGGGCCGGAGGTGGTGGCGCTCTTTGCTGGACAGGCCGCAAAACTCAGCTCGAAGCAGAAAGAGTGGGCCTTCCAGGAAGTACGCTGGGGTCAGCGCCCGGAGAATATCCCGGTGCTGGAGCAAGCCGGGATCACAGTGGACAAGTTTGGCGGCGAGGCATTCCGAGCCGCCGTGTCCGAGGGCAATACCAAACTTGCCCGGCTGCTTCTGGAAAAAGGGGCAGACATCAATTACCACAAGCCGGACATGGTGTTTCCGAACGCCCCCACCGCTGTTACCGAAGCCGTCCGACACAAAAATCTCCCCATGGTGCGCTGGCTCATTGAGCAAGGAGCCGACATCACCATTGCTGACAAATACGGCGACCGGCCTTACACCGTGGCGGTGCAGAACAAGAATCAGGAGCTGGCCGACTACCTGAAAGCCCTGGAACCGGAGGAATGGCACAACGAGCAGGAGAAGCTCCGGCAGCTTATGCCCTACAAGTTGCCTGCCAAGCTGGTGGAATACTTGAAGACCGGCCCCCTACGGCTGGAGTTCCTGGATCAGGAATGGGTGAAGTGGGCGGAGCTCTACTCCTTCATGGATGTGCAGGAGATGACCTGGAAACGGAAGAAGCTGCTCTCTCTGATGGTGCAGATGGACAACTACAGCGACTATCTGCTGCTGTGGAGCCCCAGGGACAAAAAGCTGTGGTATCTGGACATCGAGCATGAGGAATTCCACCCTCTGGCCAAATGGGATGACTTCATCGCAGATCCCGGTCGGTATCTGAACGGGATGATCGAGGGCGAGTTTGAGGAGTAAAGCCATGACATCAATAGACTTTCTGAACAAGGTACATAAAAGCCTGGACTCGCAGGAATATAGCCTTTCTTATTCTCCAGCCAAGTCCAAGAATTATATGTTGT
This sequence comes from Clostridium sp. ATCC BAA-442, assembly GCF_964239415.1. Lineage (NCBI taxonomy): Bacteria > Bacillati > Bacillota > Clostridia > Eubacteriales > Clostridiaceae > Clostridium > Clostridium sp. ATCC BAA-442. The sequence goes on from NZ_CAXSQB010000037.1 coordinate 5,020, forward strand.
ACTGCAACGGCAACTTCATCGGTGGCCTGTTCGATGAGGAGTTGTGCTTCGTCTACGCCGACAGTGTGAGTGAACTCCTGGGGCAGCCGGAACCCGTCTACCATGGCTACTCCAGTACCGCCCAGCACAGGATGCTGGTGATCCCGGAGGAACACTGGGTAAAGGCACTAAAACTGCTCTATGCTGAAAAATTTGACTGGAGCCGTTTGGTGTACGACATCACATACACCAGCATTGGCGCGGCTGTGGTGGAGGACTTCTACGACGAGAATGTGGTCTTCCTGCGCTTCTGCTTTGAAAAGGAACTGCTGAAAAAGAATCCTCTGGACCGGCAGGGCCGTATCCTGCGGATGGTCTATCTCAATCAGGATCTGACAACAGCGGGCAAATATCTATTCCCCAGACTGATGCAAAAGTTCCTTGTTTTTACAGATCGAGGCGGGAAAAGCAGTCTGGAAACCATGCTGAAACGGTGGTACACTGCGCTGGAGAAGGGGTACCGCAGCCAAACAGCAGGATAAGGAGGCGGCAACATGACAGAAGAAAACAGAACCTACATTACCCATCTCAAGGTCACAGATGTCCCGTGGCACCGGCTCACCACCGCCTATGGCCGGGGGACGGAGTTTCCCGCTCACCTGGCTGTGCTGGAGCAGATGCGTGATTTGGCGTCTGTCAAAGAGTCCCTCTATGAGCTCACCACCAACATGGAGCACCAGAGTACTCTGTGGCACGCTACCCCCTTTGGCATGGTGTTCATGTGCCGGATTTTAGAGAAGGCCCTCGCAGAGAGCGGGCAGAACCCTGTGGCCCATTTCCTGGCCGGGGAACTGCTGGACTTCTTTGCCTGCATCCTCCAGTGCTTCCACGATGGGGATGAGATGGAACACGCCGAGGCGCTGCCGCTGTTCTCCGATCTGCTGAAGGAAGAATACCTGTGGTCGGAGGAATACGACGAGGAAGAAGATGAGATGCGCTACGAGGAGGACGAGGTCTTCCCCGCGGACGAATTTTACAGCTTCTATTACTACTCCTGGCAGGCGGTGAAAGCCTACCAGGATGTATTGGAGCAAGTCCCGGCGGAGTTTGCCGAGCCTGCCGCCGCAGTGCGGGAACTGCTGTAAAGGAGGTCACACCCATGTTTGAAGAATTCTATGAGATGTACGAGCCCGAGGAGCAGGAAGTGGTCGCTTTGATCCGCAACTGCATCGGGGGCAGCTATAACCACAGGGGCAACTTTTGGCAAATGACTGTTGTGACGCTGGGCATGGTGTTCTGTGACACCGGCAAAGTTACCACCAAAGAGGAGCGGCTGAAGTGGCCGGTCACCGATGAGGAACGCAATAGCGACAAGGGCTGGGGGCGCTTTGGCAAGGAGCAGATCTGCCGCCTGAAGATCCGCCGGATGAAAGAAGAACGGGCGAAAGATCTGGTGGTGCGGCCCTGGTGTATCTCCCAGGTGGTCAAGGCCCATGAGGACTGCCCGGAACTCCAGGCCGTTCTGGACGAGTACCACAAGCCGGTGGTGATCCAGGACCAGGTGCTGGGTGAGCTGAAGCTGGACAAGGACTATGATACCTTCGAAGGGGAGATCCAGTGGTGCGGAACGGATGTGAGCCTTTCTCTGGAGGTCAATGCCGAAAGCAAGCCCTCTTGGACCCGCGCCCGCAGTGCCGCCAAGAAACTGCTGGCCGACTGTGAAACCTGGGACAAAGCCATGCGGGAGCTTGCGGCAAAGAACCTGACCGAGCTGGCCAACGACTGGCTCTCTCAGGATGAGGAAAACCCCCGTGACCCGGGAACCGACCCCATCACAGAGGAAGAACTTGCCCGGCGGATCAGCATGACGAGCCTGTCCGTCACCTCCGGCGGCAGCTTCACCGCCTGGTTTGACTGCGACGAACTATTCACCGACCATGCGGTGACGGTCTACGGCTCCTTGAAAAAGGGTCTCAAAACTGCCAATATTGAGGGGTAAGGAGGATAACATTATGAAACTGAACTGTAAACGCATTGATTTTGAATACACGCCCGGAGAGGAGATCTTCGCCTTTCCCGAGGAATCGGGACTGCCCTTTCTCTTTGATGTAGAGGAAGAACTGACCGGCGATCCTGCCGCCATGGATGCGGTGGGAGAAATGTTGGATGAGGCGGAGAAATTGGCGGAGAAGGCCAAAGCCGCCATCAAAGCGGCACTGGCGGACGAGGACAGCCGCTACCATAGCGTTGTGACATTTTTCATGGAGTTCCACCGGGATGAGGTAGGCCCGGATATTGCGGCGGAACTTTTTCCGGGAACCGACCCATCCAAGCTGTCCTTTGCCGGGATGGTGGACTTTTTGAAGCTCAAGCGGTTCGGCAGTCTGGTGGATGGGGAGATGGATCAACAAGTTTTCATTCTGGATCTGTCCTTCAACCCGGAGATCACCGACGAGCTGATGGTGGTCTACTTTGACTTGACCAAGGAGATTTTTTGTATTACTCATGAGAGCTGAGGAACGAAAAAGAGAAAAATATCTGCCCACACTTCTGGTTCAGCAGATCCGCCTGCACTGGTACAAAGACTGCCGGGGCGGGAACGGCGCTGTGCGGCGGAACCAGTATCCCAGAGCCATGCGGCTGCCGAAAGATTTCTTCTCCTCCTATTATCCCCTTCGCCCGTCTGCACACTTTGTATTTATTTTGCAGGAACCTGACGGATTTCATATCAAAAAGGAATACCACAGGCTGATGCCATGGAAAGCAGACGGCACAATGCGGCTGCAACCTTTTGAACTGATTCAGCAGGAATCCGGAATCCAGGTGCGTTACCGCAATGATTGGCACATCGGCGCAATGTCGGAGCGATATACCTATGATAAGACCGGGCAAAAACAGCCCCTCAATGAGCTGGCACTGGATTTGATTCCTGGTGATTATGGTCGAGCTGTCTGCAATGGGCGGTTCCGGGACTGGGACACTGGGATCTGGTATTATGTGCTGGACATTTTGAATGTGATGCCGCTTGCAGAACCCACCGACGCATTAACCAGTTTTACGGACAGAGAACCGAATAAGATATATACCCAGATCGACCGGCTGTGGTGACGAAAGACGGGAGGATAACTACATGATTTCCACAAAAGATTTATCTGGCCTTCCCAATACGGAGCGCCTGAAAAAATTCTGTAAAGGGCTGGCTGCTCTGGACGTCATCATGGTGGAGGAGGAATGGAGTTTCATCCGCCACTATACCTACGACCCCGCATGGCGAAAAGGCAAGGAGGCGTTCTTTGCCACCGATGGCAGTGACCAGAGCATGATCGTGATCTTTGCGCCCGAGGGGTGCGTCATCAACGGCGTGGACTCCGAACGCTACGACTGGGAAGAAAAACTTCCCCGCATCGAAGATCTGACAGCGGGGATGCCGCCCGCTCTGCAAAAGCTCATGTCCAGCCGTGAGGTCAAAAAGATGAAAAGCACCTTCTGCGTCTGGACGGAGGACGGCACCGCCTGGCACTGCAATCCCATGGACGGTGAGGACGCCTCCAAAGACCTGCTTCCCCTGATCGACGGCGATCCCCAGACCTATGTGGAGTACGGGAAGTGGTTTTACCCAGCAGACCTGCCTTTGGAGGCTGTGCGCCAGCTTGCTGATGGGGTTCCGGTGACAAAAGAACTGGTCGCTGCGTTGGACCCGAAGCGCAATGCATGGGAAGAAATCAAGGCGGGCCTGGACAAGATCGGGTATCCAAATGAACTTTGATTGACATCCGACAGGAGGTAATTCAAATGATCAAAGAACGCATCCCCATTTCCGGCGATCTGGGCAGCAAGGTCAAGCAGCTGATGGAGTACGCCGGATGGTACGAAGGCCGCAGTGTGGACATCTCCATTGCGGAGCAGTATTACGCCGATCACGGCGTCCCGATGATGAAGACCACCCAGCGATTTTACCGTAAGTATTTCGGCCTGTGCTGTCAGTGGTACTTGGCGCAGAAAAAGCTGAAATGGGCGGCGGACTTTGAATTTGCGCTGTTTCCATATCTCATCAACGGGATCAAAAACCATTTGGAGGACGCCTATTTCCGGGATATGTCCGGCTGTGAGCTGGCGGAGATCGAACAGGCTGCCGGTCAGAAGTGCCAGCCCATCGGTCACATCGGCTATTACTACCCGGCAGAGGTCTGGATCTCGGAGTACGGGAAACTGTATGCGAAATATGAGTATCAGGACGAGATCGAGTGCTTTCCCGATGTGTTTGCCCTGATCGAACGGGAACTGCGGGCGTGTAAATTTGATTCCGCTGCCATGAAAACGGTGGAGGCGCTGGATGGAAAACGATGAAACATGACGTTACGATTTGGCGCAATCAAATATTGCAGAATCCGCGGGACATTTCACCGCTGAAATTCGGAATGTCGCAGGATGAGGCCATAGAAATCTTCGGGAATCCCGATGCCGTCTCCACCATGAGAAGCGACGGGAAACCTTTGATCCTCAAATATTGTGACATTGAACTGCATTTCGATAGAAAGGCCCCTCATGGGCTCTCCTTAATTTACAGCGACGATGAGATTGAGTTGAGCGTCACAGCCGAGCACGAAGAAACGCTGCAACCAATCACCAACACAGAGCCGGTGGACAACGAATTTTGCCTTCGGGATGGAGCCGTCTATTTCTCCGGCCTATATGAAAACGGCTTGTTGAAGGGTGTTTCGCCCAAAGACTTCTGTTGCTGGCATTACTGGGGTAAAACCTCTGCGGCCTGCTTCATGGGTGGCATCCGCCTGCGTGGAGCAGACCCGGTATCGTTTCGGGTGTTGAACTATGCCTACGCAATGGACAAAACAGCCGTCTACACCACCAGCGGGAGAATCCCAGATGCAGAGCTGGCAGCCTTCCAGGTGTTGGACAATGGCCAGAACGATTCGGGTGCGCCCCAGGGATATGCAAAGGACAGCCGGCAAGTCTACTTCCACAATGGGGACGGCAAGGTGAAGATCATCAAAGACGCGGAAGTTTCCTCTTTCCGCTCGTTGGGCGATACCTATTTTGCCAGGGATGAGAAACGGATCTATGCCTACGGGAAGCAGCTTCCCAAGGCGGATCTGCCCTCATGGGAATTGCTCAGTCACTGGTATTCCCGCGATGCCAGGCGGGTGTACTACCTCAACCGGGAGATTAAGGGGGCGGATTGGGACAGTTTTACGGTATGCACCCCGCTGGACGCACCTCCACTTGCCGATCATCTGGCCCGTGACAAGGAACATTTTTACCAAAACGATGAGATGATTGAAGAACCGCTGTGGCTGGAAAGGCTGCATGAGTTAAAACCAGAACAGTAGACGGAGGAAAACGGCTATGGATTATTTGAAGGCACTGCATGAAGATCCTGATTTGGCAGAGGAGTTTGATTCCCTTTTTGACTTCTTCCTGCTGGATGAGTTGTCCCCGAGGGATGAGGCGGATGGTCGAGCAACCTTCACACTGCCCGGTATGGCTTTTGCCAGAGATGGCTCCGGCGGAGAATACCACCTGTTGGAAGATGGCTCCATCGGTTATTACAGCAGCGAAGGTGAGGCAGGCCGTCTGGCTGAGAGCATGGATGACCTTTTTTCACTGATCGTGAGCTGCATCTGCTGGCACGACTGTTGTGACGCAAAGGAGTATGCGGACTCCAAAACACTGGAGGAATACGGACAGAGGCAGCGCAACATCAACTTGGAAGATATGGATATGGACAGTTGGCGGCGGATAGCTGATGCTCTCGGCATCCCTACCGATGAGCCGCTGGCTCCGGTTCTGGAGCGGTTCCGCAAAGCAACACAGCGCCAGCCTCTGTATCAGTGTATGTTCCATGAGGATGATGGCAGCCTGACCGAATCATACGGCCTGATGTTTGAATGAGAAAGGAGAAATCACGATGAAAACATTTGACCCCAATTACAAGTTGCTGGACGAGATGTATCAGGATAATTACTATCCTGCTTTTCTGGTGGACAAGGTAAAAGACGAGCTTCAGAAGGTCATCGACCTGCTGGAGAGCGACGAAACCGACACCGAAGTGGTGCAGGAAACGCTGGATAAGGCGGTCTGCGGCATCAATGATCTCCAGGAGGAGTTTGACGAGAACGACGGTGAGATCGAAACGGTGGCGCGGGAATGTATCGCGGCAACCGTGGCCTACATTCTGGAGTGGTTTGGCATCCCCATTGACACCGAGGAGGCCATCCGGGAAAGGGACTGGTGATCCCTATGGCAGAAAAAGAACTGGCCGTTTGTGATGAGTGCGGCAGCCTGTTTTTCAAAGGCTCCTCACAGATGATGGGGCTGTGTCCGGAATGTGCTCATGTTCTCTATGGCTACCCGAATTGTGACCATCATTTTCAGGATGGCCGGTGTGTCCCCTGCTACTGGGATGGCTCAAAGAGCGTGTACATCAAGAAACAGAATTAACAGGAGGAAACTGATATGCCTACAACTGAATGGCTGAACAAATATGAATCCGTTAAGGAAAAACTGACCTGTAAAGATGACTTGGAGGCCCATTTTACGGAGAAAGTGATTAGGAACATGGCGGTGGATGTACTGGACATCGGAGCCGTCCATTTTCCCTCCGGGCAGATCTTCGCCTGTGATCCGCTGGTGGAGCTGGAGGACACACCGCCCTTTATACAGACAATCCCCGCTGGAACTTATCCCGTAAAAATCTGCGTGGTGCCCAGTGAGAAATATGGTGACCGCTATGCCTGTGTCAAGGTGGAGGTCAGTCGGGAGAAGCCTGTCCGCTATGAACTGGGCATGACCGGCAAAGAGGATCTGGACGAGGAGCTGGGTGAGGACGAGTATTTTGGCTTTGGCGTAGACGCCGGGATGGGCTGCGTTGCGGACATCCAGACCCAGGCGGCCTTCAAGACCTACTGGGCCAAGCGTTTGGAAGAAGACCCGGACATCGACCCCTACAACGACCTGTTCTGCGATCTTCTGGAGGAAAACGCCAAAGCCCACCCCAAATATCAGGGAGACTGCGGCGACTGGCTCAACTGGACGGTGCCTGACACGGACTGCAATCTGCCCATCTTTGCCTCTGGCTGGGGGGACGGCTACTATCCGGTCTACTTTGGCCATGACGCAAAGGGCGCAGTCTGCGCCGTATATGTGCGGTTCATCGACATTGAAGCCAGTTATCAAGAGCAGGATTAAAAATGTGACAGAACAAAGGAGAGTGCCATGAAAGCCAATGCCGGAGAGGTCTATACGGTCTACAACCAATATCTGAAACGCTACACCGCCTGTCAGGTGACCTATATTGCGCCGCCGGACATGGTGAGTAAGCAGCCCTGGGCGGTGATCCTCTCTCTGGACTGGGTGGGGGACGCCCCTCTGACTGCGGAGGAACTGCCTCATCTCCGCCCGCTCTACATAGATTTCATGTACTGGTCCCGTGACCTTCATCTGCTGCGGGTGCCGTTGGAGATCCCGCCCCAGTACACGCTGGTGGGCACACTTCCGCCCTTCACCGACCAGCCCTGCCGCTCCTACGGCGGCTGGAATGACGGCTACGATGTGTACCTCCAGATCCGGTGGCAGGCCATCCCGGAGCAACGGCGGCGGGCCTTCAAGGAGGCCATGGAGAGCGACGGGGTGACAGAGATCGGCGGCATCCCGGTGAAGGTCAGCAGCCATCGGATCATGGACCAGCACGAGCCATTCGACTCGGCGCTGGAACTAAAGGCGCTGCCCTGCCTCTCCGACCTCATTTGCGAGCGGTGGCACCCGGATCTGCTGGAGTTTTTGCGGGGCAATCCCTTCATCCGTGAACTCACCCTGCTGAACCACAGCCAGAGGACACTTGATCTGCGGGGCACCAGCATCAGAAAGCTGATGCTGGACATGACCGGCCTTCAGGAACTGTGGCTGGGTGAGGGAACGGAGCAGCTCCTGTTCCAGAGCAAGGGGCCGGACGCCTGCACCATCCATGCCCCCGAAGATGGCAGCGGCTTGACCCTCCAATTTATCGGGGAATACCGCCCGCACACGGAACTGCCGAACCTACGGGGGCTGCATGGCATCGAGCTGAAGGACTTTGATCTGACCGGGCTGGCTGCGGTTCATCCCCACCTGAAGGAACTGCGGTTCTGGGGCGCGCCGGGAAACCTGGGGAACTTCTCCGCCGTGGGAGGGTTCCGGGAATTGACGAATCTCTCCACCTTCGACCTGTTTGGCTTTGGCGCGGACGACATCCCTACCCCGGAACAAATGCCGGAGCTTCGCTGGTTCTGGATGACCAGCCTGCCGGAGACGGCGGCAAAAGCGGCAAAACAGCTCTGGAAAAGCAAGCCGGGAATGGATCTGCGGATCACCAAACCCCGGAAACCGGAGTGGCTGGCGCAAAACCTGGACAATCCCTTCCGGGGCTGGGACGGTGCGGAGCATATCCCCGCTTCCGCTGCGAAAAAGGCAGCCAATCAATACCGCAAGACCCGTTCCCAGCTGATGAAGCTGGCCGCTGAACCGGGCGTGGACGCCCAGGCCCAGGCGCTGGACGCGGTGGCCGTCTACACCCAGACCTTCAACAAGATGGGCTTTATCGAAACCGAGGAGCGGGATGAAATTTACATGGCTCTGCGGGGTATCCTGGATGCCCTGCCGGGTGATACGCTCCAGAAAGATGCCCTGATCGAGAAGTTTGAGGAACTAAGAGATTTTTGAGGAGAACGAGTAGCATGGTAGAGTTCAGCAAGAATTATAGCTCGGCATGGATGGAAATGATGTCGGCCTATCAGATTTTTCGGGCAAAGCTGTTTGATTGGGCCCATGAACCAGATCAAAAAAAGCAAAAGGATTTGCTGCTGGAGCTGGACTCTTGGGAAAATCGGGATATTCACAGAAGAATGCTGGTAGTAGATCTTCTGCGCAGCACAGAGATGTGGGACGAAAAAGCCCTTCTCTTAGTTCTGAAAGAACTGACAGCGATTGCCCTACAGGAACAAGATGAGACTGCCGCTTATGCGAGAATGGCATTGTCTAAAATCAAAGACCCGTCAGAGCGACTTACCATTGCCGATGAGGTGCTTCGTCTCTCAGTAGTCGAGGGCGAAAAGGCGGAACCTGATCCTGTTATATTCCACAACGGCTGCCTGCTGCTGTATGATTTGCACTGTGAAGCAGAGCTCTCGCAGTATGCAGATCGGTATGCAAATCTGATTGAGCAGGCATATGGTTTAGATGGAAAAGACTTGGCGGAGATGAAAAAAACGCTGTCCGCCGATCCTTGAATTGAAAGGAGTGTGTGGGTGCATGAGCCGAATGGTCGATGAACCCTACTTTACATACAGTGCATACAACGCCCTGACCTCCGGCATTCAAGTGAAATGCCCCAAGTGCCACAACGCGGGCGTGGTGACAGTGGACGATGATAACGCCTGTTTCCGCTGCTTGAGCTGCGGACATCAGGAGACCCGTGACCGGACGATCTACCGCTATGATGTCCATAACCAGTGCAAAGACTGTGGCAGGTACTACCGGGTGGATATTGAAGATGAGGCAAAGCAGCACTTTTCCGTTCTCCATGTGGCTTGTCCCTATTGTGGAACAACCATGCCAGGAAAAGTTCATAAAACAGCGGAGGCGTTTTCATATATTGGCGAAATCAGGGGTGGACGAGAACCTTATTTCGGCCTGGAGCTATGGTTTTTGACCTCCTTCCAGGGTAAGCCGGTCTGGGCCCTCAATCGAGAGCATCTTGCCTATCTGATCGCCTATCTCAGCGCCGATTTGCGAGAAAAGCCATCGGGAAGAGCGAAAAAGACCCAGGCCGACCATCTTCCCACCTTCATGAAAACCGCAAAGAACCGGGAGCGGATCGTGAAGCTGCTGAAGAAGCTGCAAGAGAAATGAGGAAAACAACATGGCACTACAAGATCAGAACATCATGCCTCCCCCTTGGCTGGCCCACCGGGAGATCGAGCGATACTCTATTGGCTGGCGCATGGGCTATGGGGAGGATTACATAGACCGATTTGACGATTGGAGTACAGCATGGCAGAAATGAAACTTTATGAACTGGAAATGCTCCGCAGCAGGATCTATCACGGGGAGCAGGAACTGATTTCCACTCTGACACTGGAGCAATTCTTTGCCCTGCTGTCTCACGACTATGATACTGGTTTTGCTGCTGGAAAAGCCTCCGCACAGAAGGAAATTCTCTGTATGCTGGCAGCGGACGGGATGCCTGCTGAGAAGATTGCGCTTCTATTGCAGATGAAGACAGAGTTGGTGCGGGAGATCACAGCTACCAAGCAAGCCCACATTGAGAAATGCAGAAAGAAACTTGAACAGGCGGTGAAGCCATGAAAGACCTTTGCAAATACGGAAACCGACCGGAGGTCGAATGGGAAATCTTGCCCTGGATACCTGACCCGCGCCCGCCATTCAAAATTTGGGTGAAGCCGGAGCAGATCGCGCCATTCTTTCTCATTCCCCACCACCCCTATGCAATCTCCCTTCTGCTAAAGATCAGCGACGGATTCCGGACAGAGGAATTCCGCAGGCTGGGACTGACTGGGAGCAGCGAGGACTGGGAGCGGCTTGTTCGGGGCGTGATCCGGGAGTTCGAGGAAAATAACAGCGGCGTGGATCTGTTTCACTTCAACTCCGACGAGGATGTGTTCTGCGTCTGTTCCCAATACATCGACGATTTGATGCTACTGTCCAAAATGATCCGGGCGGCCTGTGACAATGAAAAAACGATGGGGACTTATCTGGGTATAGGTGAGGTGAAACATGAGAAATAAGGAGCAGGAGATGGCATGGCGAAAAGTAATAGAAGCCTGCATGGAGGATGTGAAACACAACTTCGATGACATCCAGCAGGCCATTGAGTTTGGCTACTACATCCAGCCGGACAACTACTTTGTGTCCTACATCTTTGCCACAGACTCGCAATTAGAGACGGCGCGGCGGAGCGGCCTGACAGAACAGATCAATTCCTATCACAGAGAGCAGCTGATAAAGCGTCATTACCCCATTGAGGGAATCAAGGACTGCACCTTTGCCTCACAGGAGGAATGTGACCGGGAATTTGGCGGGAATTGGTATTACTATTTCAAATGATACGTTGAGGGGATCGAAATGATGGAGTACATCAAGCTCTTTTGGGAGGACGCACCGGAGGGAGAACCGTCGGTGATCCTCTATGAAGTGGATACAAAAAATGAGCGGCTGGTTCTCCGCTCCATTGACATCTTTATGGACGGTCACACCCACAACATACCTGACCTTTACGACGGTGCCATCGAAATCATGCCCGTCCCCACGGTGGAGGAACTGAACGCCCATGTCTGGGGCGAGGAATTCCACGCCTGCGTTATAGAGAAAGCGGAATTTGAGGCCATTTGGGAAACTCATACCTATGATGGAGCGTTAAAGTAGCCAGGAGGAGTCCCTATGAACAAAATCTTAAAAACCAAAAAACTGCCGCTGTTCTCTATTCTCGACCTGAACGAGCTGCGCCGGGAAAACCATCTGGAGGGCGCAAGGCTGACAGACTTTTTCACGGCAAGGGATGGAAAAGTCTATCTTCTCATGGAACAGCCCTCCGAAACACAGGGTAAGGACTGGCTCAGCATTCCTTCCACCTATACCGCGGTGGAAATCCAGTTGGATTGGGCGGAACAGCGGGTGCTGGAAACGACGCTGTTTCCTCTTGGTCTCTTGAAGTTCCAGTTCCATTATTTGCGGCCTGCAGGTGAACACTTCCTCCTGCTGGGAGCAAGATGCGCCTATCGGGAAAACGGCCCCGACCAGAACGCCTGGATCGTCAGCCGGGACGGAGCTGTGCTGTCCCGTTTCTGCCTGGGGGATGGCATTCAAGACTGCGTGGTAAAAAAAGATGGCACCATCATTACCAGCTACTTTGATGAAGGTGTATTTGGTAATTACGGTTGGGATGAACCTCTGGGTGATTGCGGCCTGATTGCATGGACATCGGATGGAACTCCTCTCTGGAAGAATGAGAAGTATTCCATCTATGACTGCTACGCCATCAGCCTGGACGAAGAAGAAAACCTGTGGTTTTATTATTACGATGAATTCCGGCTGGTGCGGACGAACTTCAAAGAGGACTTTGTGTTTGAACTGCCAATCGAAGGAAGCGGAGCTTTTTCTGTTGCCCCGTCCGGCAATACCTTCCTGTTTCAAGGCGGATACCAGCAACGGGACAAATTCTACTTCCTTACTGCTCATGGTGATCGTCTTGGGCAAAAACAGGAGGCTATTCCCACCTGTGACGGAAACAAGGTCGCTGTGGAGCAGTGCAGCCTACTTCGCAGCCAGATGCTGTTCCTCGGGAAAAACGGTGTTCTCTATGGAGGTATTTTGGGGGGCGATGGCCTATGAAACAGACCGATATTTATACGGAGGCTCTGATCTGTCTGCGGTCGATTTTACAGACAGACCACCCGGAATTCAAAAACTGGATCGGCTGGCTGGAGCGGGATATTGAGGACTGGACCCAGCGGCGGGAGGTTTCCCACCACCTTCGGGCATACGGAGGTATGGGCTCGTTCAATGACCTACCCAGTATGCGTGGAAATCACGACTATATTTTCGGCTTTCTCAAATCAGTGTGCTATGCCTTCGGTCACCTTTATGGAAAACAGGAAGGCATTTCTCCGGAGGCACTGATGGAGGAGTGCCTGCACGATGTAGAGCAGGCCGCTTATCACCCCCATAAGGAATTGAACCGGGCCATTGCCCAACACTTGATGCAGGGCGATCTACAGGAAAATCTGGATGCTCTGTGAGGGAAACACAATGCATGACATGAATTTGGAAAAATACCGCAGTAAAATTCAAACTGCTTATAAAGCAAGCCCCTTCACAAAGGGTATCTTCCCGGAACCAGAGGATGCTGTGAAACGATTTGAAAGCAGATATGCTCCCATTCCGGCAGAGTACCGCTGGCTGCTTTTGAACTTCGGCGGCTGCTATTTGGCTGAGCCGTGGATCTTCACACTAAAGGAATTGGAGGAAGCCTACCCCACATTTCAGGATGCCTTTGTGGACTACATGAGCGAATGTGAGCATGGTCCTGTATTTCCTATTGGCGGTTTGGGTGATGGAAGTATCGTATTCCTTGACTTGGAGAGCGGCAGAGTCCAGGGTTATAACTGCGACTATTCCAATTTGGAGGAGATCGCAAATAGCTTTTCCAGTCTGCTCCTGAGCCTTGTGGAGCAGGCATTGGAGATCGGAAAACTGTGCGGAGAATCGTGAGGTGAGCACATGGCAAAGGGCATTCGTGAACGCCTGCTGAAGCAGGCAATCAAATTCCATCAGTGGCAGGAAATCACTTATCCCGGAAAAACCACCGAGGAGATTGGCGGTGCGTGGGAGGTCGATTACCCTGCGTGGAATGATATATTTGATGCCTTTTGCCATGTGTTGACCCAAATGGATGCAGAAACGGCAGACAGCGTCCTACTGGATGAGATGGTCTATCTGATCGCCAGGGACAACGAAGCGGAGGGGTTTATACAGGAGACCACTTCCCATCCTCAATGGTTCGAGTACCTCTGCCGCAAGGCCGCAGCCTCCAATGAGAGTGAGGCCAAGTGGCAGTTTGCCGCGTATCTGCCAGAATGTCCGTGCAGCCAGGAAGTCAAAGACATGATCCTGGACTTCGCAAAGGACCCCAATGAATATGTGAGCCGGCGGGCGCTTTTGGCGATGCCTGCTCTGCGTCCTGACTGTGTGGAACAGTTCGCTCCGCTGTTTTGGGAGCGCAACTGTTACTCTCCTGAACTTCAGGAATACCAGCGGATCGCCGTTCTGATTTCACTGGATGCCATCCATTCCGACCAGCTTCCACAATACTTGGAATGGGCCAAGCAGGATGGTCAGAGCTATCTGCTGGAACACGCAAAACGAATCGAAGGAGGACTTTCCATGAACGAAAAACTGTCCCGTCCCCAATTCAATCAAATGGATACCACCGAGAAGCAGGCGCTGATGGAAAGCCTGGCTGCTCGTTATACTATGACCTTTCTCGGTCTACATACCTTTGACCACTGGGGCCAGAGCTGCACCACCGGCATCTTCAAGAAAGATGGTCGGGAGTTCGTCTTTGTCCCCGGCGATACCGTCACCCTGGGCTGGGAGCAGTTTGCCGAGGGACTGAATCAGGAGAGCCGGGAGGAATTGGACTATCTGTTCCAGGAGTGGGAGATGGAACCGCAGAACCCGGAAGAGATGATCCGGGAAAGCATGGCTCCCGTTCGGCAGGCGGTCATTGGCCCCATGCTGGTGGGCCGGGAGCTGGAGGAACTGTGCTGGGAGCCGGTCAAGATGGACGATCCCAGGCTGACTGCCCACCCTGACTGGCTGAAGGAATTCCGTGATTTTGCTTGGAGTGACAGCAGCAGTCTTACCTTGCATCAGTCGGCCCGCATAGAACGGACAGAAGATGGATTTCATACCTGGATCTATCACTGCACAGACTACGATGCGCTTCTTGCCGGGCTGGAAAAGCAGGGGCTTTCGCTGCCCACAGCGGACGAGTGGGCCTACCTGTGCGGCGGCGGATGTCGGACCCTGTTCCCATGGGGAGATGGGTTAGACTACTCCATGCGTCTACGCTGGTTTGAGGACATGGATGAGGATGAGAACCGGCCCTATGATATGGAGGAACCCAACTTCTTCGGCCTGTCCATCGCCTACGATCCCTATATGCGGGAAGTGGTGCAGGCTGATAGACTTACCACCTGCGGCGGTGACGGCGGGTGCAATATCTGCGGCGGGCTGGGCCCATTTCTCGGTTTCCTACCCTGTTCGCCCCACTGTAAGCCGGAAGTGCAGGAGGACAAGGAACTAAACGGAGATTATGACTTCTACCGGCCCATTATCCGGGTGGAGAACCATGATTGACAATAGAAGCTTGATACGAAATAAAGAAAGAGAGGTGCCGACATGGGAGCATGGGGTATAAAAGCATTAGAGCGTGACGAAGGGCTGGATGTACTGGACATCCTCAAAAATGAATATGTACCGGAGCATCCGGTAATGGATCTGGGCGAGATGATTGAACTGATGAAAGAGGAAGTCATGCTGGGATCTGACTTCTCACAAATCGACTTCCTCTTTGACAATACTGCGATGGCTCTGGCGGAGCTGTATTTCCAATGGAAGGATAACGGCAAGCTGGACTACGATCATGAAGAAGCTATATGGGATAAAATCACCGGTTTCACAGCATCCAAAGAAGCCATTGCCTTCCTGCTGCGGCAGCTCACCGACATCAAAAACGAGGTGCCGGACGAGGACGGCATCCGTGAGATTGTGGATCTTTGGAAGAACGAGGATAGCGGTGAGATCGCTCCTGCGTGGTTGGAACACTTGAATCAGCTCATTGATCGACTGGATTCAGAACAGGAGGCGTGACAGATGTATATCAAAAAATACTGGGGCAATTTTATTGGCGGCTCGGATGACAGCCTGAACCTTGTGGCATTTTTGGAGGATCAGAAACAAGAGGAGATCCCCCTCAGCGAGATCTTCGCCAAGATCGGTCTGGACAAGCAGAACTGGGACTTCCGCCAGACCGTGGAGTATCTGGAGTTCACCCATTCGGACGGCGTGGAGATGGACTTCCACTTCGCCATTGATGTGGTTACCGACCTGGCCGCCATCCTGCTGGAGTGCTGCGTCAGCGGCAGTGTGAACCTCCAGGATCTGGACGAGTACAACACCCCCGCCCGTCGTGTCCGCATCACCGCCACGCCAGAGGAACACGACGCCATGAACAAGGCCCTGGCGGACTTTGTCCATGCCCCGCTGGAATACGACCTCAGCGAGATGATGGGCGAGGATGAGATCACGGATATGGCTTATCAGGTGGAGATGCTGCGGAAGGAGCTGTACGAAGCCTCTGGCCGCAACCGGAACTACCATGTAAAGGCGGAAGATGTAAAACATCTGCTCCCTGACTGGGAGGGTGCCGATGGCTGTATCGCCACCAACCGTATCACGGTGGAGGGCTACAAGGTCGGCTACTGTTACCGGGAGAAGCCGGACGGCGGCTGGGACAGTGGCTGGCGCTTCACCGCTGGTGACGAGAGTGAGGCGTACATGGACGATCCCAACAACGCCGGGATCTACAAACTGAATACGATCTGCAACGACGATCCCGACATCATTCCTCTGCTGAACACCCCCGCCCCCTGCGCCTTTGAGCGGGATGAGAACGGCGTGTTCCAGCAGATCAAAAACTGGAAACCGGACGAGGACGAGGAGGACCCGGATATGGATATTTTGAAGCAGTGCCAGAAGTGGCATGAGGAGGACAAACACCAGAAAATCGTTGACGCACTGGAGACAATCTCTGCCGAGGAGCGTACCCCGGAAATCGATATGGAGCTGGCGCGGGCCTACAACAATCTGGGAGCACCTTCCAACCGTGCGCTGCTCAAAAAGGCCATCGCGCTCTTGAAACCTCATGAGGAATACTTTCAGGGCGATCACTACTGGAACTTCCGCATGGGCTATTCTTATTACTACCTGGATCAGGGGGGCCGAGCCTTGCCTTATTTCCGCAGGGCGCTGGAGGCCCGCCCTGACGATGAGGACACCAAGCGATTCATAGAATGGTGCGAAGCGGACATTTCTCGGCCATGGTTTTCGATGTGCTTCCGGGAGCGGACAGAGGACTGGTGGGAAACCTTTGCCGAGATGGAAGCAGAATTGCGCCAAATGATGGATGAGGACAAAGACCACACCCGAGGTGCGGAGATCGTGGCCCAAATGGAGGAAACCCTGAATTTGGTTTTTGACGAGATTTCCTTCGAGATGGGCTTCAATGGCGAGAAGTATGAGCTGATCCTCACCCCGGAGGGCGACAAGGTCAAGCTGTTTGAGCTGGTCTACTTCCAGAAACACGCCCCCAAGGAGGTGCTGGAGCAGTGGAACATCCTTGTGGGCCGTCAGCCCCTCCAAAACATCGGACTGCGCACCGACGATGGCTGGGATATCTCCGGGGAGGATGTGCAGATCTGGCTGGAGGAGCAGGGTGAAAACAGCTTTGCCATCTCCGCCTACTGTGAAAAGCTGCTGCCTATGCTCCGGGAGGAGGAAGGCCGGGCCTGGTGGATGCTCACTACCCTCACCGACCAAGTGCTGGGCGAGATCCCTCACATGAGATACATAGACAGTTTTGATGTGCTGGAGGAACCAAAGGCGGAGTCGTCCATGCTTATGTCCCAGCTTCCCGACGCTTTGAAGGAGCGGGGCCTGGAACTCTCCACTGATCCGGAATCCTATCTGGAGAGCTATCTTGGCTACGAAATGAAACCCAATGAAGACCCCAACGCCGATTGGCGGCTGGATGTAATGGCCGGTTCCACCTGCTGTGTGCCGCTCATCAACGGCTATCTGAATGCCGACAACGACTTTATGGACGATCTCCATGCCGACGGAGCGGTAGCGGGCTTCTTCTGCTATCCTCTGGATACCCTGCGGGAGGAGGAAGGAACGGAGAAGATCTTCGACTTCCGGGACAAGCTGGAGGAAGTGCTCACCACCGGCGACGGACCGGAGGTTCTTACCCTCACCGGCGGAGCCACCGGCCTTTTCTGCGGCTATGTGGACTTCATCGCCTGGGACATCCGGACGGCGCTCCAGATGGCAAAGAAGTTCTTCGAGGACAGCGACATCCCCTGGGCCACTTTCCACACCTTCCGCCGGGAGGCAGGTACAGTGAACCTGAAAACGCCGTCCGAGGAGGAACCGGACGATGAAGATCAGGTCTCCGAGTTGGACGAGACACTGACGGGCATGGACTACATTCCCTACACCCCGCAGAACGAAGAAGAATTCTTCCAGCAGCTGGAGCAGTGGAACGACGAGGACGAGTACACCCGCTGTATCCAAGCACTCAATGCCATCCCAGAGGTCTGGAGGAACTATCGCACCGCCTACGCCCTGGCACGGGCGCTGGAGAACTATGCCATCATTGGGGACCACGGTGAGGGTACTCCTAACTATAAGGGAGATAAGGCCCTGCGCCGAGCCATCGAGGTGCTGGAGTCTGTCCGAGAAGAAGGACAGGATAAGGCTCCGTGGAATATGCGCATGGCCTATGCCTATCAGTATCTCTATGGTCAGGAGGAAAAGGCCATCCCCTATGCCCAGCGGTGGGCGGAGCTGGACCCCGAAGACAAGGATGCCCCGGCGGTGATTCAAGAGTGCCAGAAAGAGATCGCAAAGCGGGCCGAGGCAGAGGCCGAGGATGAGAGTGACCACACAGGCGTTTTCACCGGATTTGTCCTCCTGTCCAAGGGAGAATGGGATAAAGAGCAGTTCATCCGGGACATGAAGGAAAAGTGGGATATCGCCGTGGATGAATACAATGCCAGTGAGGAGAAGGACGATGACGCTCTGGTGTTCGAAGTGGGCGACATGGTCGCCGCCGTCAGCCTGGCGACCTATCCCATCCCCAACGGCGAAGCGGAACTGAATGCCGAGAACAACTATATGTGGGAGGACGCCGTCAAGGTTGCCAGAGAGCACTGCGCCCACATCATGGTGGCGGTGCTGGGCAAGGAGGAAAACCTGCTGGAAAAGGGCAAGCTCTACACCAAGGTGGTCGCCGCCTGCTGCTGTCAGGAATATGCCACCGGCATCTACACCAGCGGCGTGGTGTTTGAACCCCGGTTCTATGAGGGCTTTGCCGACATGATGCAGGACGACGAACTACCCATCTTCAACTGGATCTGGTTCGGTCTGTGGAGAAACGAGAATGGCATGAATGGCTACACCTACGGCATGGATATGTTCGGCAAAGACGAGATGGAGGTGCTGGGCACCGATGCCAAGCCGAACGACCTGCGGGACTTTTTGGCCAGCCTTGTGTCCTATGTGCTGGAGAACGATGTGGAACTCCACGATGGAGAAACCATCGGTTTTGCGGCAGACGATAAGCACACCATCACCCGCAGCCCTGGCGTCGGTCTGCCGGAGGAGCAGATGACGCTGAAAATCTCCTGGGAGTCATCGGACGGTGACCCTGACGATGACGGTGATGACCCGGACGGCGAAATGCCCGAGGATGAAGAAGCCGGTGTTCCCGAGGTCTACACCGAGGAGGAGATGGAGGCCGTCGAGGGACACATCCAGCAGTATTTCGGCAAGGTCGAGAATGTGTTCCACGAGCTGGTTTCTCCAGACATCCATGTGGACATCTGCATGGTGCCGCCCACTGAGGAGCGGGACTACTACACCCTGGTCACCATGGGTATGGGCGCCCACCGGATGAATGTGCCGGAGGAACTGGCGGGGTACAAGCTGGAGCGGGCGGAGCTGGCTATTGCCCTGCCTGCGGACTGGAAGCTGGATCAGGAGTCCATGAAAGACGAAAAGTGGTACTGGCCCATCCGCCTGCTGAAATCCTTGGCCCGTCTGCCCATCAACTGTGACAGTTGGTTGGGACATGGTCATACAGTGGAGAACCGGGAACCATTTGCAGACAACACCAAACTGTGTACTGCTACCCTGATCGGTCCCCAGGATACGGAGGATGGCAGCGGGGTCTGCACCCTGCCGGGCGGCGAGGAGGTCAACTTCTATCAGGTCATTCCGCTTTATGAGGACGAGTTGGACTATAAACTGGAACATGATGCAGACGCTCTGCTGAACAAAATGAGGGGGATCAGTTTTGTAGTAAACCCCACCCGCCAGGATGCTATCACTCGTGGCACCCTTTCCAATGATGATTTTGACGGTGAGATGGACGATGCTTCCTATCACATCGAGAGCATTGAGGAGAAGGAGCTGCCTATTGACCCCATCAATGCTTATAACCACATGGCCATCTATCTGCGCTGGTGTATGGAGCACGACCTGATGGGTGAAGCATTCCTTGCAGAGTACGGAGAGGTAGCAGAAAAGGTCAAGGCAGATCCTTCCAGTGTGGATCTGCGGGCGTTTATCCGGGATGAGCTGGACGGCTGCCTGTTCTCTGTGCTGTTCAATAAAATTGGACAAGCCTTTGCGGGCTATTACTATGGAGAGGGCGACAGTCCCTACTATCCTGCCGATGTTGACGACAACGCCCTCCGCTTCTTCGGCCCGGAGCGGTATCACTCCGATGAGTTCCAGGATGAAGCCTACCTGTTCATCCCCTTTGACGAGGGCTACTATCAGGCTATGGCAGAGGTGATCGAAGAACGCTTTGCCAACTGGCAGGGACAGGACTTCGACGAGGACACACTGGAGCCTTCCGAGGTGGCTCAGGCCATCATGGAGTATTTGGACTGCGAGTGTACCTATTTCCCATCCATGGCAGATGATGACCCCATCATGTCGGCATACAGCTACGCCCAGCGGCTGGGGGTACGGGAGGGCTTTGTTCCCGTGCTCATCAAGGCGGATGACGAAACGCTGTTGGAGTGTCTGGTGATGAACGCCGACCCGAAGAATGATGCGGACATTTACGAATTTGACCTCAAAGCTGTAACGGAGTACCGGAAGAAGATGCTCTCTACCCCCGTCAAGGACGGAAAGGCGGTTTTGGAGGAATTGACCGGCCAGCGCAAGGAAGAAGCCAAGGATGACGATATGGACTGGGATGAGGAAGTCATGGGCGAGATGGAGGGCGGAGAACCTAATGACCGCTTCTCCAGCTACTGGGATGATGATACTGAGATGACCTATCCGCTCATTCTGGCCAAGATCCCGGTGAAGAATCCCTGGGAGATCTTCACCTACCTGCCCTTCGGAAACTGGAATGACTGCCCCGACATACCGGAGCTGATGGCTGCGGCCAAATACTGGTTCGAGCAGTACGGCGCGGTGCCTGCCGCCATGAGTCACGATGAATTGGAATTCCTACTCCCGGCCCCCGTCCCCAAGGAGAAGGCCATGGATGCAGCAGTGGAACTGTATGGCTTCTGCCCGGATCTGGATCAGAATGAGGATGGAAGCATTGGCTCCTTGGCATATGCCCTGTGGCAGTCCACCGTCTGGTACTTCTGGTGGGATTGATGGGAGGTTGTGACCATGAACGAATACCTGAAGCAATATATTGAACTCCAAAAGCAGTTTCGAGAGACAAAAGGAAATCCAGACAGTGTCCGCGCTCTCTATACTTTCAAGGAGAAACTGGAGCAGTCGGAAGACAAGCAGGCCAAGGAAGTGCTGGTAGATGTGTATGATCTGCTGGACTTCAAGGAGGATGCCTACGAACTGCTCTGCCAAATCGGAAATCGTTCCGATAAAAAGACCCTCAAGCGGCTGGGCGTCTTGAAGGACTATGCGGAAAACTGGGGCAATCATTACGCCCTCCCCAAGCCCAAAACGCCGGAGGAAAAGCAGAAAGAGAAGGAGCGGCAGGCCCAGCTGGGTCTGCCCACCTTCCGGTATCACCCCAATCCGCTGGAAACCGGCACTTTTGAGGAGTCTCCAGATGGTGTTGTCTGTGACTGCTGCGGCAAGATGACCCACATTTTCTATACAGGCCCCTTTTACGCTGTGGAGGATATTGAGTATCTGTGCCCGGAGTGTATCTCCAGCGGCGAGGCGGCCCGGAAATATGACAGCAGTTTTCAGGATGATTACGCTGTGGATGATGGTGTGGACGATCCGGAGAAGCTGGACGAGCTCATCCACCGTACCCCCGGCTACTCCGGCTGGCAGCAGGAATACTGGCGTGCTCACTGCGGCGACTACTGCGCCTACCTGGGCCATGTGGGTGCCAGAGAACTGCGGGCGCTGGGTGTACTGGATGATGTGCTGGACGATCCCATGTGGGATGACGAACAGAAGGAAATGATCCAGGAATCCGTCAATGGCGGGCATCTGCAATGTTATCTGTTCCAGTGCCTCCACTGTGGAAAACACCTGGTCTGGATGGATTTTGATTGAGAAGGAGGTGCCTGCACCAATGGAAAAAACCTTCCTCAACCCCGTCACAAATAAGCAGTGGCGGATCGAAATTGACGAGAATACCATCCGAACCTGCTTGAATGGCGGGAAGGTCAAGGAGATCCTGTGCGACTCCGGCTTCCAGGCCAAGAGCAAGGCTGCCAGCGCCATGATGGGCCAGATGCGGAAAGGATTTGTCTATCAAAATCCGGATGCCGCTGTTGGGCAGGCGCGGTGCCATCGGTTTGTTGGAAAGGACAACAACGGCTTTATGCCCCTGGCTGCCGCCCTCACACGGGATGACTTCTTCCTGACGAGGGTGGTCGGAGATTTTGAGGATGAAACCCTCTATCACTTCGACGGCAGCGGAGAGATACTTGAAACGGTCTCTCTGGGTGCCAAGCGGATGACCTATGAGCAGGTTCTCTGCCCCAATGATACTCTGCTGCTAAACAACAGCTATCTTTTGGAGCAGTTCTCACTCCGCACCCATGAGGTTACGCCCTTTGCCAACAGGAAAAACAGCATGAGGGCCATGCTGGATGCCAGTGGTGACCTGGCCCTGTGGTACACAGGCGAGGAGATCGTCGTCTTTGACTTTGGCAGCAACACAGAGATATGGCGGGAAACGGTAAAATGCAAGAAGTCAAAAGACCCGAATTTTGCCTATTACTGCTTCGGGATGCTCTCTCCCCGGCAGAGCAAAGCGGCCTACCGCGTCACCGAGGGTGAGTATGTGCTGGTCGATTTTAAATCCGCCCAAAAAGTAGTGATCCCCAATGAGGGATGGCATCCCTTTTTCTCCCCGGAAGACCAGTGCTTCTCGGTGGGCGGCAAGTTCTATCTGACCCAGACCGGAGAGGAAATATCCAATCCTTTCCCGTTTTCTGTCCGGCAGGGGCTGAGTTTTTCGGATACCTGCACGGTGCGGACAAGGGGCAGTCTGATGGCCGTTCAGCAGGATCGTGGCAACTCCCCCATAGAGGTGTGGGATACCGGCAGCGGCCAGCTGCTGACCACCATTGACGACCCCTTTGTGGTGCGGCAGACGAATTTTTCCTTTACCAAGAGCGGACTTGTCCTGCACACTGATTATGGTGCCATGAGCATCTATTCCTGCGCCCTCTGAAACGGAGGCGGACGAAATGGCGTATGCTGATTTGAAGAATAAACTTGATGAGTATAACTGGGATGACGGGTTCGAAGTCCCAAGAACAATCCTCGCTGACCCGGATTGCGATTTGGCATTGGCGTTGGAGATTTTCTATTTGGCCGGCGGGTACGAATACTTGGAAAAATCAGCGAGAAGAACTAAGCTGCAAAAGTGGAATTCATTTATTACCGTCCTATATGAAGACATCTTAGACAACAGATTTCCAAAGACAGATGCATCGTTCGAAATCCCATTGAGCAAGGTGCAGAAGTATAAACTGCGGAAAAAGGGAGCTGCGGAAATCTTTCTTACGGATTTATAGTTTTTCATTTATCAGGGAGAATCGCACCTATGGACAAAGAATCATTGACTGAAAAACTCCTGGACTTGGTTGAGGGACGGGAAACTCCCGAAACCTGGAGGAGCTGGTGGGACGAACATGAGACGGAGTTGGAAACCCTGCTGAGTCGGGGTGAATTTCTGAAACTGAAGCCCTGCCGACACGGTTTTCAGTGGGTCCCGGTGTTTGGCAGCCAAAAGGGAGCCATCGCCATTCTGGAAAAGAGCGGCACAGCATTTGAGACCAGCAATCTCTACCAGGAGCAGTATCTGGCCGAGCTGGACGCTTTCTGCAAGGAGCGGGAGCGAGTGCAGCGGGAAAAGCAAAAGGAATTCAAGACCAACAACCCGGAGTTGTTTGGCCGATACCCCAAGTTCTCCAAGGCGTTGGCAAAGGTGCTTGACCCCTCTGACGAGATCCAGCCTGCCGCCACGGAGGAGCAGATCAGGAATCAAGAAAGCGTGCTGGACTTCACGCTCCCGTCCCAGGTGCGGGAGTTCTTCCTACTGACCGCAGGCATCAATGTATCCACAGGCGTAATCGTTGAACTCTCTGGAACATTTCATCTGACCATCCATGGAGAGCGGTATTGTGTGCTGGGCGAGTTCTGGAAAGAAGCGGACGGCGACCAACTTCTGCTCCGCCCCGGCGAGGAAACCATCTGGTACTACGCCCATGAGCAGGACAAGGTAAAGCGCCTCTGCAATGATATGACAGAACTGCTGGAGAAGAAATTGGCGAGGTATCTCAATGAGCACTGAAAACATCGCCCATGAAAAGCGCTATCGAGACTGGCTGGCGCAGTATGATGCTATGTTTGCACCGGAGAACCGATCTCCTCAGCAAGACGAGCAGTTTCCGCTGACGGATGGATACTCCATCCGCTCCAAAGCCTACATCTATGATGGCGATCTGCATCTCTGCGGCAGCGAGAGCGAACTGCTGGACAATGAGGGCAAGGTGCGGTATGCTTGGCGTAATCTGGACACGGATGGTGAATTCTGCTCCCTGTTTCGTCACCGCAACGGAAAGCACTATCTGATTTTCCGTACAGAACTGTATGGATACAGCGTCCTGGAGGTGGAGAGCGGACAGGAGATGCACTATGTCCCAGCCTGTGTCCACCCGGAGGAGGGCCAGAAAGCCGAAGAAGTGTTCATCTGGGCTGGCGCGGACTACGACCCCGACACGGATCTGCTGGCTGTCATCGGCTGCATCTGGGCCTGTCCCTACTCCACTATCGTGCTGGACTTTTCCTGCCCACTCCAGCCCCAGCCCCCGGAGCATTGGCTGGATCTGCGGCACATCGTTGACCCGGACGACACCCGGTTTGACGATATCGAGTTTGTCCGCTGGGACAGCGACAGCTTGCTTCTTCGGGGCTGCGACACAGAGGATGACCGGTGGAAAGAAATAGCCATTCAAATAGAACAGATTCAACAATCCCTGATGGAAGGCAAAAGTGTCTGCCATGCGAAAAGGATTTATGGCATAAGGAAGAATGAAAATGACATTAGAAGAAATGTTCTGTGATCTCTATGATAAATATGGTAACGATTTTAACTGGTATATGATCCCCTTCACACAGGCAGACGGGGCATTTGTTGCTGAACTAAACAAAGAAATGGGACAAGACCACTTCTTATACGGCAAAAAAATCTGGGCGGCTGCGAAGTGTGAATCCAATGATGATGTGTTATATGTTCTCAGAAACGGAATGGGACGGGACATTTACTATCTGGTCCATTTGACTTACTCAGCACATAATGCGGACGGATTTCCCCAGTATGAGGAGTTTGCAGATCTATTTGCAGTAAAAGAATTTATAGAACGATCCTATATTGAGGGTTATATGTGATCTTCAAATTTTAATTTGTGAGGAATCTACCCTTGCCCACAATGGCATCAGAAAGGAGGCGGCCACTATGTCAACCTGGAGCGGAATCCGGAACAAATTAGAGAATGACTACCTGTGTCCGGCACTCCGGGGCCACATCCAGTATTTTGCCACCAGTTACAGCAAAAGTGCTGACCATGAGGGCCGGGCGGCCATTCGCATGGACGGCGTGGAGGTGCTGCGGAGCAACTACTACACCTATTTTGAGAATGTGTGGACGAAATTTCATCACTTGCGGTCCACAACGCTGAAAGATTGCGACTCTGCAAAAGAGGCCATTAACCAGGCCCATGCCTTTGCGCTGGAGCAGGGCACCTTTGACCAAAAGGTGTTCTATGAGGCGTTTGGGATCTTTGACAACCAGAGCATTGAGAAAAGCCTTGTCAGCGAGAATCCCCTTGTTCGCATTTTTGCCCTCCTGGACCGCAGGCTGGGAAAGCGCCGCCTGCTGGCTTTGGAGGAATCCATGGAGCAGGAGCTGGACTGGGTGCGGGCCTTCTATGTGATCCGGATGCAGGCAGAAGGGCTGATAGAAAAAGAATAACATTCAGGAGAAACTTCTATGTCACAAACCGCATCCTTTTATCTTCTCAAAGAGGGCCGGCGGCAGGAACTGTCCAACGGCGACTGCTCCGACGCGGTCTATATGGCCATCTGGGACTGGTGTGAGAGCGAACTGGATCTGGATGTCCGTTTTCCTGCTCCCCAGACGGAGGACACCCTGGACTGCGCTCTGCTGGAGGGAGAGCTGGCGTCTCAACTGCTGGCAGCTCTGCGGGAGCAGGACCTCCCGGAGCTGGCCGCTGAAATTGCCCCGGACTGGGATCTGCCCACCGAGACGGTGCAAAGCGGGCTTGAAACGCTGCGCTCCCATCTGGAACTGGTGCAGGGCGACGCTGCCCTGCTGTATGAGATGACTTGACGGGGCCATGCCCCATAGAATATTGCGAGGAAATTATGATCGAAATTAAAGGAAAATACAATGAGGCCAAGATCTTCACCGATGTGGTGGACAGCGCCTCCATCGCACAGGTTCAGGAGCTGTGCAATCAGGAATTTACGGCGGGCAGCCGCATCCGGCTCATGCCCGACATTCACGCCGGGGCGGGCTGTACCATCGGCACTACCATGACTATCACCGACAAGGTGGTGCCCAATCTGGTGGGTGTGGACATCGGGTGCGGCATGGAGACCACCCGCATCCGGGAGGGGCGGCTGGAGCTTCAAAAGCTGGACAAGCTGATCTATGAGAAAATCCCCTCCGGCTTCTCCATCCGGGACAAGGCCCACCGCTACCTCAATGAGATCGACCTGAGCGAACTGTGCTGTGCCCGCCATGTGGATCTCCTCCGGGCGGAAAAAAGCATCGGTACGCTGGGTGGTGGGAACCACTTCATTGAGGTGGACAAGGACGACGAGGGAAATCTCTACATCGTGGTCCACTCCGGCAGCCGTCACTTGGGTGTGGAGGTGGCCAGCTATTACCAGGAGGCGGGCTATAAGGTGCTCAACCGTACCGATGATGCGTCCCTGCAGACGCTGGTGGCTCAGATGAAGGCGGAGGGCCGGGAGAAGGAGATCCAGAAAGAGCTGAAGAAACTGAAAAACCTCAAGCAAACCAACATCCCCAAGGCCCTGGCCTATGTGTCCGGGGAGCTGTTTGAGCAGTATATCCACGACATGAAGATCGTCCAGCACTTCGCCATGCTCAACCGGCAGGCCATGATGGACGAGATCGTCAAGGGCATGAAACTCCATGTGGAGGAGCAGTTCACCACCATCCACAACTATATCGATACCGACGCCATGATCCTGCGGAAGGGGGCTGTGTCCGCCAAGGCGGGGGAGCAGCTGCTCATTCCCATCAATATGCGGGACGGGAGCCTGCTCTGTGTGGGCAAGGGCAACGAGGACTGGAACTGCTCCGCTCCCCACGGCGCCGGCCGCCTGATGAGCCGGGCGGACGCCAAGCAGTCCTTCACGGTGTCTGAATTCAAAAAGCAGATGACAGAGGTCTACACCACCTCGGTGAGCAAGGCCACCCTGGATGAGTGCCCCATGGCCTATAAGGGGATGCAGGATATTCTGGACAACATCGGCCCCACGGCGGAGGTGAGGAAGATCATCCGCCCTATCTACAACTTCAAGGCCGGGGACGAGGATTGAGGAAGCAGTATGCTGGCAGGAAAATTTCAGAAAGCAATTACCGGCCTTGGCATGGAGCGGCTGGAGCATCCACTGTTCTGCCATGCGCCGGTGGGCATCCGGTTTGAGATCGGTGGGGAGGAACCAATCTATCTGGACAGGAGCGCGGCGAAGCTGAAAACCAACCCTGCTTATGTTCAGGGGGCGCTGGACCGGGCCGCCGCGATCTATCGGGCACTTCCGGCGGTGCCGGACCTTCTGCGGATCGACGGGTATCCCGATGAAGAACCCGCCGAGTCCCGGCTGGCCGTTATCCGGCAGCGAGTGGGACTCCCAGTTCCCGATGAGCAACTTCCAGCCACAGAGCTGGACGAAGATGGGGATACCCATGCACAAGTGCAGTTTTACTGGGATCTCAGCAAGATCAGTTTTCAACCAGAGCTGCTTCTTCGGGAAATCATTCTGGGGGACATCGGCGGCTGGAACGGCTTTGTGTCCAGCGTCTATCTGGCTGGTCTGGGGCCGTTCCTCTACCACCTGTACGATGACCGGGGGCTGGATGTGCTGGGCAGTTCCAGAGAACTGCTGGAGTATGCCGGGACAGGAAAGAGAAAGGGAAAAATCCACATCACAAATTTGGTTGAGGAGCAAATCTCTCTTTCAAAGAAAACAGATGATGTGATATAATAAAATAGTAAAGTATACCCATTTAGAAATTTGTAACCCGAGGTCTTGCTA